>CAXNHI010000035.1:0-7691 GCA_964202195.1 Candidatus Planktophila sp.
GATTACCGCCGATCATGTGAGCGCAGTTGAGGCGCTGGTCACCTCATGGCACGGTCAAGGCGAGATCAGCCTTCCAGGGGGTGTGAAGGTTGCTCGGATATCGGGCAGACTTTCGGCCTACGCCCGCAGCTAGCCTGATCGCTAGCCCATTCGAAGGAGACCCACCCGGTGGATCTACAAGCAGTCGGTACCGATGTCGAACGCGTTATTGCAACACAAGAACAATTATCTTCACGAATCGCAGAGATGGCTGCGCAAGTTGATAAAGATTACGCAGGAAAAGACTTACTTCTTGTCGGTGTTCTTAAAGGTGCAATCATGGCGATGGCAGATCTGACTCGCGCGATGCAGCGTCATATCGAAATGGATTGGATGGCTGTCTCTTCTTACGGTTCAGGAACAGAATCAAGTGGCGTCGTTCGAATTCTTAAGGATCTTGATCGGGATATCACTGGACGTAACATTTTGATCGTGGAAGATATTGTCGACTCTGGTTTAACACTTTCATGGCTCCGCGCCAATCTTGTCGCGCGTGGTGCCGGCTCAGTCGAGATTCTTACAATCTTGCGCAAGCCAGAGGCAGCCAAAGTTGAAGTTGAAGTTAAGTATATTGGCTTTGATATTCCGAAGGACTTCGTAGTTGGATATGGACTTGATTTTAATGAGAAGTATCGCAACCTCGACTTTATCGGTGTGCTTGCAAAGCACATGTACGAATAAGAAGAATCTATGAAGTCAATGAGCAAGAAGCACGCACCGAAGAAGAAGAAACCTTCTACGACTCCTCAAGTTCCACAATCTCGATTTAAGCGTTTGCTGCGCGGTCCACTTTTCTGGATCATTGTCGCGATCGTTGCAGTTTCGGTCTTTGGTCAGATTTCTGGTGCGGGTAACCGTTACGAGACAATCAAGACATCTCAAGCACTTGATGCAATCGCAAAATCTGATGTCGAATCTGCAGTCTTAGTAGATAACTCACAGAAGATTCGCCTTGAACTTAAATCAGGCAGGTTTATCAATGGTGCGGCAAAGGTAGAGGCCTCTTATATAGCCCGCCAAGAGCCAACACTTATCGATGCTTTGACCAGTAATCCACCTGCAAAGGGTTGGAGCGTTGAAGTTGCTAAGCAATCACTTCTTGTGAGCTTCCTCTTCTCATTCTTCCCATTCTTACTTATTGGTCTTCTCTTCTTCTTCCTGATGAGCCAAGCCCAAGGTGGAAATAAAGTTTTCTCCTTCGGAAAATCTAGAGCTAAGCTGCAAAATAACGATGTTCCACAGAACACCTTTGCAGATGTGGCCGGTGCAGATGAAGCGATCGCCGAGCTAGAAGAGATTAAAGATTTCCTAGCTAACCCTGCAAAGTACGCACTCTTAGGTGCCAAGATTCCTAAAGGTGTTCTTCTCTACGGTCCTCCAGGAACAGGTAAGACTTTGCTTGCTCGCGCAGTTGCTGGCGAAGCAAAAGTTCCGTTCTATTCAATCTCTGGCTCTGACTTTGTTGAAATGTTTGTCGGCGTTGGTGCATCACGTGTTCGTGATCTCTTCGCTCAAGCAAAATTACATGCACCAGCAATTGTCTTCGTTGATGAGATCGATGCAGTTGGTCGCCAACGTGGAGCCGGTATGGGTGGCGGCCACGACGAACGCGAGCAGACACTTAACCAACTTCTTGTTGAGATGGATGGCTTTGAAGGCGATAGCCAAGTAATTCTTATCGCTGCTACAAACCGTCCCGATGTTCTTGATCCCGCACTTTTGCGTCCAGGACGTTTTGATCGTCAGATTCCAGTGGATCGACCAGATCTCAAAGGTCGCGAAGATATTTTGAAGGTACACGCAAAGAACAAGCCAATCTCAGATGATGTAGACCTTAAGAACTTTGCCCGTCGTACTCCTGGATTTACTGGAGCCGATCTAGCCAATGTTTTAAACGAAGCCGCACTTCTCACCGCTCGTGAGGGCGAAAAAGTCATTACAGATCACCAGTTAGATGAGGCGATCGATCGCGTGATGGCTGGACCACAACGTAAGTCACGTCTGATGTCAGAAGAAGAGCGTCGTGTGACTGCTTATCACGAAGCGGGTCACGCACTTGTTGCACGTGCACTTCCACATACAGATCCTGTTCACAAAATTACAATCATGCCTCGTGGTCGCGCACTGGGTTACACGATGGTCTTGCCTGAAGATGATAGGTACTCAACAACACGTAATCAGTTATTAGATCAATTGGCTTACTCACTTGGTGGTCGCGCAGCAGAAGAACTCATCTTCCACGATCCATCTACCGGTGCATCAAACGATATTGAGAAGGCGACAGCCTTAGCACGCGCAATGGTGACTCAATACGGAATGACTGAATCAATCGGTGCGATCAAGCTAGGAAGTGATACCTCTGCACCATTTATGGGTCGTGACTACGGTCATCAGCGCGATTATTCTGAAAATCTCGCCGCTGTTGTAGATCGAGAAGTCAGATCATTAATTGAAAATGCTCATCAAGAAGCATTCGATATCTTGGTCGCTAATCGTTCAATACTTGATGAGATGGTTCTTGAATTACTTGAACGCGAGACGCTGAATAAGGAAGAGATTGAAGTGATCTTTGCAAAGGTCTCATCATGGCCACGTAGACCAGCATGGACTGGATCGATTCATCGCATTCCAAGTTCACAACCTCCTGTAGCAATTCCTGAGAAAAAAGTTGTAGTAGATGTGCCAAAGCGCGCGACACGTAAGAAGAAGGCGCCTTCGAGTGAGTGATATTTCACCAGTCTCATCTGGTCCCGATGATGGTCGCGCAGTGCGTCCATATGATCAGGCACGCGCTGAAGCTGCCGTACGCGAACTATTAATTGCTATCGGTGAAGATCCAGATAGAGAAGGTTTAAAGGAGACTCCAGCACGTGTAGCTCGCGCCTATAAGGAGAACTTCGAGGGGCTCTGGCAATCTCCAGAAGATGTACTAACAACAACATTTGATATCGGTCACGAAGAGTTAGTAATTATTCGAGATATTGAAGTCTTTTCACAGTGCGAACATCACCTCACACCATTTCATGGTGTCGCACATGTTGGTTATATCCCGCGCGGAAAGATCACCGGGCTCTCAAAAATTGCACGACTTGTAGACCTGTATGCAAAGCGCCCACAGGTACAGGAGCGCTTAACGACCCAGATTGCAGATGCATTGGTTAAGATCCTCAATCCGCTTGGCGTGATCGTCATTATTGATTGCGAGCACCTATGTATGTCGATGCGTGGAGTTAAGAAATCTCAGGCGCGCACAACGACAAGTGCTGTCCGTGGTGCGTTACGCGATGCAACAACGCGCGCAGAGGCAATTAGTCTCATCACGAATCGCTAGCGAGAGTTATTTCAAATGTTGGTGATGGGCATTCTCAACGTCACACCTGATTCATTTTCAGATGGCGGAGAGTTTGAATCTTTTGAATCTGCCGTGGCTCATGGCCTTGTAATGCTCGCCGAAGGTGCAGATATCATCGATATCGGTGGTGAGTCCACGCGCCCAGGGGCTCTGCGAATTACTGAGGAAGAAGAGTTATCTCGCGTCATCCCGGTAGTCAAAGAACTCTCACAACAAGGGGCAGTGATATCGATTGACACGATGCGCTCGGGCGTAGCGCGCGCTGCAGTAGAAGCAGGTGCTACCTACATCAATGATGTCAGCGGAGGTCTTGCAGATTCACAGATGCATGCCACGGCAGCTGAGTTGGGCTGCTTCTATATTCTGATGCATTGGCGCGGACATTCGGTCGACATGAATTCAAAGGCGATCTATGGCGATGTTGTGGAAGAAGTTAAAGCAGAGCTCATAGAACAGGTGGGTAAGGCCCTTACTGCCGGAATTGTGAAAGAGAGAATCATTCTTGATCCAGGTATCGGTTTTGCTAAAGAGAGTGAACATAATTGGGATCTCATCCGCCGTATTACTGAGATTGTTGATCTGGGATACCCGGTTCTCGTGGGTGCTTCGCGTAAGCGTTTCTTAGGTGGGGACTCACCAAGTGAACGCGAAGCGGCAACGTTAAAAATTACAGAAGATCTTCTCGCTACCGGCATCTGGGGCGTTAGAGTTCATAGCGTGGCTCCACACAAGGAGGTGATTACAAGTGTCTGATCAGATCAGAGTTAGCGGAATTAAAGCATTTGGTTATCACGGCGTGCTTCCACATGAAGCTACCGAGGGACAAGACTTTATTATCGATCTTCTCATCACGCTAGATTTGAGAGCGGCATCTCTCTCTGATGATTTAACCGAAAGTATCAACTACGCAGATCTAGCTCAGATTGCTCATGACAATATCGTGGGAGAGCGCGTGCAGTTAATCGAACGACTGGCCGGCAGGATTGCAGAAGAAATTTCTTCGGCTTACTCACAAATTACCTCGGTGAGTGTGACTGTTCATAAGCCACATGCACCTGTGACAGTCGATTTTGAAGATATCTCGGTCACTATCACGCGATGAAAGCAGTTATCGCAATCGGTGCCAATTTAGACAACCCGCAAGAAAACATCGATCTTGCTGTGGCACTCCTTAAGGAAGCAACAGATATCACTGCACTTTCTTCGATGTATGTAACAAAACCAGTGGGTGGACCAGTTCAGCCTGATTACACTAACGCTGTGGCACTTGCAGAGAGTGATCTTCCTGCAGCCGATTTCTTAAGCATGCTTCATGGGATTGAGGCAGCGCTCGGAAGAGAACGAAAAGAACACTGGGGTGCGCGCACTATTGACCTTGATCTCATTCAATACGGAAGTATCTTGAGTTATAGCGATGAATTGTTGCTGCCGCACCCTCGCGCTCATGAGCGACTTTTTGTTATCGAGCCATGGCATGAAATTGAGCCTGATGGAATTTTGTTAACACACGGTCGAATCGACGGACTTTTACGCACACTTTTGGAGCAGGAGCAGTAAGGCTCTAAACTTCACTTAATTGTCAAGCCCGGTACCTGAAAGGACTGGAGCCATGAAGATAGTTACAGAGGCATCAGAGCTGGTTCCCGGCTGCGCATTTGTTCCAACTATGGGAGCTCTTCATAGCGGACATCAATCCCTCTTTAAAATTGCAGCATCACATAATGAGCATGTTTTAGCTTCTATCTTTGTTAATCCCTTGCAATTTGATAACGCTGAAGATTTAGCAAAGTACCCGCGCACTCCTGAGAAAGATATTGAGATGGCGCAAGCTGCTGGAGTTACCCATCTATGGTTCCCACGATATGAAGAACTCTATCCAAAAGGCTTTGAAAAACGATCGGCCGGTCCTTTGGGAGATATCTATGAAGGTGCATCGCGCCCCGGACATTTCGACGGTGTAGTAACTGTCGTCAGCCGCCTCTTTGAATTAGCTCAACCACAATGTGCAATTTTTGGAGAGAAAGATTTTCAACAGTTTGCCCTCATTAAAAAAATTAAGACAGATGTAGAAATCAGTGCCGCACCGACGATTAGAGAAAGTGATGGACTTGCACTCTCTTCTCGCAATGTGCGCCTTGACCCTGCGGGACGAAAGGCAGCGACAGTTATTTCTCGAGCACTCTTTGCAGCATCACAAGAGAGAACCCTTGAATCTGCGCAGACTTTGATGCTGCAGGTTCTTAGCGATGAGGCTACATTCACCTGTGACTATGCAGAGATCATTGATGAAAATGAGTTCATTCCAGCTACTGATTCCACGCTGCACGCTCGAGCGATCATCGCTGGCTGGATTAATGGCATACGTTTGATCGACAATATGGCTATGAAACTAGGGGCTCGCTCATGAAGCTACTTGCCCCTGCTCCAGGATGGAGCGCCCAGGCTGATGTGATTGTCGTTGGTTCAGGAATTGCTGGGCTAACAACTGCGCTACAAGTGCGCACCTTTGGTTTATCTGTACTGCTTGTAACAAAGGCAAAGGTTGATGAAGGTTCAACAAAATGGGCACAAGGTGGAATAGCTGCGGCTTTAGGTGAAGATGATTCACCTCTTGCTCACGAAAAAGATACTTTGGTTGCAGGTGCCGGCCTCTGTGATAGCGAAGCGGTGCGAGTATTGGTAACAGAAGGACCAGATGCTGTTCGCACACTCATTGCTCGCGGTGCAAAGTTTGATCTTGAAGCAAGCGGTGAAATGTCACTCACTCGCGAAGGTGGGCATCTACAAAACCGAATTATCCATGCAGGCGGAGATGCAACAGGTGCCGAAGTCGAACGTGCGCTAATTGCTGCTATCAATAGCGATCCACACATTGAGTTAATTGAACATGCGCTGGTAATTGATGCACTTAAAGATAAAGATGGCGCAGTCTGCGGCGTAACGTTGCACGTCATTGGCGAAGGTAGTCGCGACGGCGTCGGGCAAGCACGTGCTCGCGCCGTTGTACTTGCAACCGGTGGACTTGGACAAGTTTTTGCACAGACAACTAATCCATCGGTATCGACAGGTGACGGAGTTGCGCTAGCTCTTCGCGCAGGAGCTGCAGTTGCTGATGTGGAATTTATTCAATTTCATCCCACAGTCTTATGGCTAGGTGAAAGTTCAGAAGGTCAGCAACCTCTTATTAGTGAGGCTGTTCGTGGTGAAGGTGCATACCTTATAGACCACAACGGAGATCGATTTATGAAAGATATCCATCCACTGGGTGAACTTGCACCACGAGATGTCGTTGCAATTGCGATTATGAATAAGATGGTTGCAACGGGCCAGTCACATGTGTGGCTCGATGTGCGACATCTCGAAGGATTTGAAAAACGTTTTCCAACAATTTACGCATCATGTATTGCACATGGGATTAATCCGTCTAAGGATCTAATTCCAGTAGCTCCTGCTTCTCATTACGCATCAGGTGGCGTGCGCGTTGATCTCAACGGTCGCACCAGCGTGAAAGGGCTCTATGCCTGCGGCGAGACAGCGTGCTCTGGAGTTCACGGTGCCAATCGATTGGCATCTAACTCACTTTTGGAAGGCCTCGTCTTTAGCGCACGAATTGCTAGCGATATTGCAACGAGAATGGCTGAGATTGCAGAGCCGGTAGCAAATAACTCAACTGAGATTCTCCTTGATCCCGAAGTTCGCAATCTTATTCAGGTGAGTATGAGTCGTGGCGCAGGTGTTCTACGTTCCTCCGACTCTCTTGTTGAAACTAGCTCTGATCTTACTCGCATCGGAGATCGCACAAGTGCAGCACCTTGTGTAGAGGCGTGGGAGACAACAAATCTCTTCCAACTCGCTCAGGCAATCTTAAAGGCAGCACTTATTCGCCAAGAGACTCGTGGTTCGCATTGGCGAGCAGATTTTCCAGAGACCAGTGATCTTTGGCGCAATCGCATTATTCAAAAGTTGGATCAGAGCGGAAATTGGCATACCGAATATCAGGAGGTTAAGTAATGGTTGATCTTGATCTTATTCGAAGAGCTTTAGCTGAAGATTTAGCAGGAGGACAAGACATTACCTCTGTCGCAACTGTCTCTGGCAGTGAAAGTGTTGTTGCAGATTTTGTTGCTCGCAAAGCAGGAGTTATTGCTGGAGTCGAGATGGCTGAAGCCACACTGCGTGAAGTCGGTGTTACAGAAATTCAAGTACACCTCAAAGATGGCGATGCAGTTAAGGCTGGTTCGATTGTAATGACTGTGCGCGGTGATACTCGGGCAATTTTATTAGCAGAACGCACAGCACT
>CAXNHI010000036.1:0-7571 GCA_964202195.1 Candidatus Planktophila sp.
GGTTGGAATCTCAACGTGCCTGCAATGCCGGCAGAGGTAGTTGCTACCCCAGACTTTTCACTCTTTGGTCAATTCGACCTCTTAGGTAGCTTTGATCGCGTTCCACTGATCACAGCGATCCTCTTCATCTTCACTCTCTTGCTCTCAGACTTCTTCGACACAGTTGGAACTGTCACTGCAATCGGTCACGAGTCAGGTTTGATTGATGATGAAGGAAATGTTCCAAACAATAATAAGATCCTCTTTGTCGACTCTCTAGCAGCTGTTGCTGGTGGAGCAGGAAGCATCTCTTCCAACACCAGCTACATTGAATCTGCAGCTGGCGTTGGTGAAGGAGCTCGAACAGGTCTTGCATCAGTTGTTACCGGTGTCTTGTTCCTTCTCACAACATTCCTAGCCCCTCTAGTTGCCGTCATTCCTTATGAGGCAGCAACTCCAGCACTGGTAATCGTTGGATTCCTTATGATGACTCAGATCAGAAATATTGACTGGGATGATCTAGGAATAGCTCTTCCAGCATTCCTCACAATCATCTTGATGCCATTTACTTACAACATCTCTGTTGGAATTGGTGTCGGATTTGTCACCCATGTGATTATCCGAGCTGTCCAGGGACGCGCGAAGGAAGTTCATCCACTTCTCTGGCTCGTTTCAGGGCTCTTCGTAATCTACTTCCTGCAATCCCCAATTAATACCTGGGTTGGATAAGTAATTTAAATAGGAAGAGGCCGGGTATTCACCTTAAGTGAGTATCCGGCCCTCTTTCTTTTCTACCAAGAAATTTGAGCTTTGCCGATCTGCACCAGCATTGAATTACATTGTGAGAATGGCTTAGAACCAAAGAAACCACGATAGGCACTGAGTGGACTTGGATGAGCACTCTTTATTACACGAGATGAATCAAAGTAATCAGACATTTGTTGGGCATTTCCGCCCCAGAGAATTCCTACCGCGCCTCTTGAAGCTACTTCGCGAATGATGATCTCCGTGACTGTCATCCATCCACTTCTTTGATGCGCATGAGACTCCCCCGGAATAGTTGTGAGCGTGCGGTTGATCAGTAAAACACCCTGACGCGACCAGCGCTCGAGGTTTCCATCAGTTGGCATCGCAACACCCAGGTCACTTTCCAGCTCTTTAAATATATTAATGAGAGATGCGGGAAATGGTGCGATCTCGGGTCGCACGGAGAATGCAAAACCATCTGCATAATCAGCATTTGGGTAGGGATCTTGCCCGACGATGACAACTTTGACTTCATCGATAGATCTACTCAGTGGAGCCAAGATTCGATCTATCGCGGGTATGTATTGACCCTTACTGACAAGCTCAAAGGCAGTGGTGATTTCGTCCTGCAGCGGTTCAAGGATTTGTAACCACGAAGGATGAACAGGTTGGAAAATTGGATGGTTCACGAAGATGCTCGTGCATAAAAGCGTGATCCATCAAAGGAAACGTTTACATCAACGCCAAATACTGCAGTGATATGTTCACTTGTCACCACCTGCTGCACCGGCCCACTTACCGCAATCGAACCCTCCTTTAAAAGCAGGGCGTGAGTTGTTCCCACTGGGATCTCTTCAATATGGTGGGTAACAATCACAGTAGCTGGAGCACTTAGATCGCTAGAGAATTGAGAGAAACGGCGCAGCAGATCCTCGCGACCGCCTACATCAAGGCCCGCAGTTGGCTCATCGAGTAGTAGCAGTTCAGGATCGGCCATTAACGCTCGTGATATTTGTACGCGTTTCTTTTCGCCTTCGCTTAATGTTCCATAATCTCGATCTGCAAGCTCTCGTACACCGAATGTAGTCAGCAATGCGACTGCTCGCGATTCATCCCAGAGATCATAATCTTCGTTCCATCGACCGAGCACCGCGTAAGCAGCAGTCACAACAACATCTCGAACCTTCTCCTCATATGGAATATCTTCTGAAATGCCAACACCTGCAAGACCAATACGAGTGCGGAGTTCAAAGAGATCAACCTTGCCCATCTCTTTCTCGAGGACGTAAACCTTGCCACTGGTAGGGAAAGCTCGCGTAGCTAAAAGATTGAGTAGCGTTGATTTTCCCGCTCCATTTGGGCCGAGAATGACCCAGCGCTCCCCCGGAGATATTGCAAAGGTAATAGGGCCAAGAATCATCCGTGTGCCGCGACGAACGCAGACATCGGTAACTCGTAATACTTCTTGACCACTCACGGGCTAAAAGATATCTCCTCACAGCGTTCAAGACCCGTAAATTCGAGGAGATTGACCCGTGATTCACGATAATCTCTGCACATGGAAAATCAGAGTGCGTATTACACGGGCCTCATTTTGGTCTCCGGCGAAGATCGCCCTGGTATCACAGAGGCTCTATTCGCAACGCTCTCCCCATTCTCTTTAACGATCATAGATATTGAGCAGGTAGTTATTCGCTCTCGCTTGATTTTGACCATCCTCATATCACTTGATCGCGCCCATGCATCAGCGATCGAAGCTGATCTCAACGATAAGGCGGAATCGCTAGACCTCGATATTGCAATCGCCTTCTCTGAACAAAAGAGTGAGAGCATCGCTGCAAAGACCGGACTTACCCACGTCGTGTTGCTTTCTCAAGATTTAAAGCCAGCCGCATTAGCTGACATTGCTTCAGCAATCGCAGGGGTTGCGGGAAATATTGAACGAATTCAGCGCACTGCAAGTTATCCCGTCACGGCGATCGAATGTGTTGTCAGTGGCGCACCTACAGCCACACTTAAAAGTTCTTTGACGCCTTTAGCCGCCCAACATTTAATCGATATCGCTGTATCCCCCGGCGGTCTCATGCGTTGGGCGAAGAAGCTTGTTCTCATGGATGTTGATTCAACACTCATCGCTCAAGAAGTCATCGAACTTCTCGGAGCCAAAGCTGGTGTTCAAGCACAGGTGAAAGAGATTACCGATCGCGCAATGGCGGGTGAGATTGATTTCGAAGCGAGTTTACGCGAAAGAGTTGCCCTACTTAAGGGGCTACCCGAGTCCGTGATTGACGAAGTGAGAAATGAAATTTCACTAACTCCCGGTGCGAAAACCCTAGTTTCGACTCTTCAAAAGTTAGGACACACAGTTGCCGTAGTTTCTGGTGGCTTTATCAACGTTATTGAACCTCTACTTACATCATTAAATATTGCACTGTACAGAGCCAATACTCTAGAGATCGTCGATGGCCTTCTCACTGGACAGGTGCAAGGCCAAGTGATCGATCGTGCTGCCAAAGCAATAGCACTCAAGGATTTTGCAAAGCAAGAAGGCGTTGAGTTAGAGCAGACAGTTGCCATCGGAGATGGTGCAAATGATTTGGATATGATTGCGTTAGCCGGTCTCGGTATTGCATTTAACGCAAAACCTGCAGTTCGTGCGGCAGCAGATAGCGCTTTAAGCGCTCCCTATCTTGATAGTGTCCTCTACCTCTTAGGAATTACCCGCGAAGAAGTAGAAGAGTCTGGCCAGAGTAGTCGGAAGTAAGAATCTTAAAGTCTGCAGGCATGTATATCGGTGACGAGAATTCCTCTCGCACCAAGCACAAACAAATCGTCCATGACTCTATTCGTTTCACTGCGTAATACCATCGCTCGCACAGCTAACCAATCTGGATTCTGAAGCGGTGAAATTGTTGGAGATTCCAAACCGGGAGTGATTACACACGCGGCATCAATATCACTTTTCTGAATATCATAATCCATCAGAACGTACTGACGAGCAGTAACAACTCCTTGTAAACGTCTAATTAATACCTCTAGATCTGTCGCAATCGCGACATCTTTACGGCTGATCACAATTGCTTCACTGGTCAGAATTGGATCACCGAATATCTCTAGCCCCGCCTGACGCAAAGTATTTCCAGTACTAACTACATCTGCAATCACATCGGCAACACCCAGTCGGACGCTACTTTCTACCGCGCCATCGAGTCGGACAACCTCTGCTGAAATTCCAAGGCTGGCAAGATGGCTCTTCACTAGTCCTGGGTAGGCAGTGGCAACTCGCTTTCCATTAATATCTTTGATTGAGTACTTCTTGCCAGCTGGTCCAGCAAATCTAAAGGTCGAACCACCAAAATTAAGAGCCATTACTTCACTTGCAAGGGCGCCAGAATCAATCAATAGATCTCGCCCAGTTATTCCAGCCTCTAACTCACCAGAACCAACATAGATAGCGATATCGCGAGGACGTAGGTAGTAAAACTCAACTGAGTTTGTAGTATCCACAAGAACTAGGTCACGCGAGTCGGTGCGCTGCTTGTACCCAGCTTCTTTGAGAATCGCAATCGACTCCTCGGCAAGAGAGCCTTTATTCGGGATTGCAATACGTAACATCATGCTCCTTTAATCATTAGAGAAACTTATAAACATCTTGCGGAGTCAGGCCACGCGCAAGCATGAGCGTCTGCAAGTGGTAGATCAATTGGCTAATCTCTTCGGCTAACGCTTCATCACTTTCATGTTCTGCTGCGAGCCAGACTTCACCAGCCTCTTCGATGATCTTCTTACCAATCGTGTGTACCCCTGCATCTAGCGCAGCAACCGTTGCTGAATCTGCAGGACGGTCGATCGCTTTCTTCGAAAGCTCAACCCATAGATCATCGAATGACTTCATACTCATAGTTTACTTGAAGATCAGCGCTCGAGGCGCACTATTTACCTTCCGCCAAGGCTCGCAATTGCATGATCATCTCGGCTGGATCTGGTGAATTAAAGACAGCGCTACCTGCAACGAAAGTATCAGCGCCAGCTTCGCGAGCGACTTCAATGGTCTCCATCGAAATTCCACCATCTACCTGAAGCCAGATAGGACGGTCTCCGATGATGGTTTTAGTTTGACTTACCTTTTCCATCATCGCGTTCATAAATCTCTGACCACCGAAACCGGGCTCTACCGTCATGATAAGGAACATATCTACATCATCGACATAATCTGCATAATCTGCGATTGATGATCCGGGTTTAAGAGCTAGTCCGGCGCGAGAACCCTCAGCCTTAATCGCACGAAGCGTCGCTGAGATTGCACTGCTTGCCTCCGCATGAATAGTCACACTTGCGCTGCCAGCATGAGCATAAGCAGGAGCAATACGATCTACATCAGAAATCATCAAATGAGAATCCACTGGAATTGGGGAAGAAGCAATGATCGCTGCTGCTTGCTCGAAATCAAAGGTGAAGTTCGGTACAAAGACGTTATCCATCACATCCAGATGCAAAAGATCGGAGACTGCTGCAATGCGAGATATCTCCTCATCTAGGCGAGAAAAATCTGCATTCAAGATGCTGGGCGTTATACGAATTCCCATGTCGTTACTTTACCTTACGAGATTTTTCTGAAGAGGGCTAGAAACATTGCATCTGTGTTGTGTCGCTGCGTCCATAGAGCCATGCTCTTATCTCTGACTCCCCCTTCAAGACTGAGTGGCATGAATGGTTGAATGTCGATCTGTTCGAGCTCGGGATATTTCTTCAAAATATCGGCCACCGCAATACTCGTTTCGGCTAAATGAGGCGAGCAAGTGGCATAACCAAAGACTCCACCAACGTTTAAGATCGAAATCGCAGCATCGCTAATCTCGCGTTGGAGGACTCCAAGTTGACGAAGATCAGAAAGTGATCGTCGCCAACGTACCTCTGGCCTGCGCCGCAACGCTCCCATTCCCGTACACGGAACATCAGCTAATATGGCATCAAAACCTTCACCTCGTGTTGCGATCTCACGAGCATCCCCCACCCAGACTTCATGAGAGCCAATTACTTGCTTCACTAAATCAGCTCTAATCTGCGAAATTTCATTAGCAACAAACCTGTGATCGCCTTGGACGGCGATAGATGCAAGAAGAGCGGCCTTGCCGCCGGGTCCAGCACAGAGATCTAACCAAGAACTCTTATCTGCAGCAGCCTGTGCGAAAATGGATGCGACAAGTTGTGATCCTTCATCTTGGACACCAGCTCTGCGATGGCGCACTGCCTCCAGCGCCGATGGAGTTACATCTGCCCTAAACCCATATGGTGAATAAGGAGTTTGAATCGCGCCCCACTCGTGGAACTCTGAAATCTCAGATCGTCCTGGCCAGGTAACAAAGGTGGGCTTTGCAGGGGTGTTATTTGCTTCAAGGAGTGCGCGAACTTCCTCGAAATCACGCAAGAGATCAAAGTATGCACTCACAATCCATTCAGGATGAGAGTAGGTGATCGCAAGTCTGCTGACCTCGTCATTAATCAGAGCTACAGGTGCGAGCCACTCGTCCAAGGACTGTGCACTAACTTTACGAAGAAGTGCGTTGACAAAAGATCCTTTCGATTCTCCTAGAACTTTACGAGCTAACTCGACGCTTTCAGAGACTGCAGCGTGCATCGGCACTCTCATCTCAAAAATTTGCTGCAGACCCATTCTTGTGACATCGACAATACCTGTATCAACTTCGCTCCAAGGTCGATCACTTACTTGAGCCAAAACGTAGTCGTGCCGTCCCTGCATACGCAGCGTTCCGTAGAGAAGTTCAGTTGCGAATGCTTTATCGCGCTGGTCAAAGGTTGAAGAATCTAGCGCCCGAGGCAAGAGAAGATTTGAGTAACCAGCGCGACGATTGACTTCGGTGAGAATGTCAAAGACAAGGAGTCGAACTGGATCAACCTTTGGCTTCTTAAAAGTGTTTCTGCGCGCCTCAACCACAGAGTTCACCTGGGTTAATTCTTGCCCCACGCGCCCAAGCAGTTGCCTTCATCTCTGACTTACCTTGAGGGATGAGCTCAACTATCTCAAGTGGTTTATCTTCTGTCCCGATAAGCACTCGATCTTTCTCAATCATCCATTCGCCAGGTTTCAGTGAGAGGTCGGCGAGCAGATCGCTAGACATGTGGCTGCGCGTGATCTTTACAATCTCGCCACGAAAATGTGAGTACGCAATGGGATTGGGATAGAACGCTGCTACTTTACGGTCAATTACCGCAGACAGCAGTGCCCAATCAATGAGCGCTTCAGTTTTGTTTAACTTTTTCGCAAATGAAACGCCGTCTTGACTCTGCTGCGTTGGTGAGACGCCGTTGGAAATATCCTCAAGAGTTCGTGCAATCAGCGCGACACCTTGCTCCCCAAGAAATTCCAGGGCTTCTTTGCTTCGCATGCTTGGATCTCGTGAAAAAGAAGATTGACGATAGATGGGGCCGGTGTCCATTCCCTCATTAAGTGAGAAGACAGAAATTCCGAGCGCTTGGTCACCATTTTCGATGGCACGTTGGACTGGGGCAGCACCTCGCCATGCGGGCAAGAGTGAGAAGTGGAGATTAATAAATCCATGTGTCGGTATTTTGAGGATCTCTTCTGGGAGAAGTATTCCAAAGGCAACTGTTACAACACAGTCAATATCATCTAAGTGAGCCGACATCTCACTGGCTTTTCCAATCTTAATGCATTCAACTCCATGATCGCTTGCCCACGATGCGACATCACTCTGAGTCAGAGCTCGACCGCGACCAACAGCCTTATCCTCCGTAGTGAAAACTTTAACCAAAGAATCCTTGCCGGCAAGTAGAAATTCTAAGGTCGGAATAGCCACGTCAGG
>CAXNHI010000037.1:0-7453 GCA_964202195.1 Candidatus Planktophila sp.
TGATATTGATATCCCAAAACCGCCTTTCTTTGGTTCACGAATCGTTAAAGGTATTCCATTAGCTGATTACGTTGAGATGCTTGATGAACGTGCTCTCTTCGTTGGTCAATGGGGACTCAAGGGAAATCGCGGTGAGTTTGAAGCGATGGTGGAAAGTGAAGGTCGTCCGCGACTTCGCGCTCTACTCAATCAGGTGCAATCGCAAGGTTGGCTCAATGCCGCTGTCGTCTATGGCTATTTCCCTTGCGTCAGTGAAGGCAACGATCTCGTTGTTCTTCATCACGAGGGACCAAATGAAGGTAAAGAGCGAGTTCGATTCTCTTTCCCTCGCCAATCTCGAGATCGCAGACTCTGCATCTCTGACTTCTTCGCCTCTCGTGAATCAGGAGAGGTGGATGTGGTCTCTTTCCACGTTGTCACCATGGGAAGCGTAGTTTCTGAAGCTGCTGCAAAGCTCTTCGCTGAGAACAGGTACCGCGAATATATGGAGCTGCATGGATTATCGGTCCAACTTACCGAGGCCCTTGCCGAGCATTGGCACGCACGTATTCGTGAGGAGATGAGTGTTCGAAACTTAGATGCTCCAGATCTTGCCGGAATTCTTGACCAAGGTTATCGAGGTTCCCGATACTCATACGGATACCCAGCCTGTCCAGATATTGAGCAGCAGATCCAACTCTGTGAGCTTCTTGAACCAGGGCGCATTGGGGTTGAACTTTCAGAAGAATTCCAATTGCATCCAGAGCAGTCAACATCGGCAATTATCGTGCACCACCCAGAAGCGAAATATTTCAACGCGAACTAATTTATTGATGACGTTTTCTGCTGCCTTCTTCGATATGGACGGACTCTTCCTAGATTCTGAGCCGCAATGGCATCTTTCGCAACAAGAGATATGTGCTCGTTACTCGTATGCATGGGATGACGATGATCAGCGCATCTGTATAGGTGGACCACTCTCGCGAGTGGGGGATTACATCTCAGATATTTGCGCTCACGATATGACGGGACCTCAAGTGGCGCAGGAACTCACAGAGATGATGCTGGTGAAACTTTCAACGAAGGCAATCCTGATGCCTGGGGCCTTCGCCGCCGTTGAGAGAGTCCGTCAAGTTATGCCAGTTGCGTTAGTCAGTGCCAGCCCAAGAATTCTGATGGACGCAGCCCTTACAACACTTCCCAAGAATTTCTTCCAATTTAGTATCAGCGCCGATGATGTCACTCGCACCAAACCATTTCCTGACCCATATCTTGAAGCTGCCAAGCGCATGGGAGTTACTACTGGATCATGTGTGGTCTTTGAAGATTCTCTCACCGGCATCGCATCGGCAAAGTCTGCCGGATGCGCGGTAGTAGCAGTCCCACATTATGTAGATGTCGCTCTTGCGCCCAAGGTCCGAGTCGTTACATCTCTTAAGGAAGTTTCCTTAGAATTTCTTGATCAGTTTCATTCTGCTATTTAATTATGCGCTGGACAGATACTCTTAAAGAAGCACCAATCACAGAGTCGGCTTACCTTCGGGGGAAAATGATCTCTCTCGACGGCATCAATAATTTCATCTGCAATCTGCAATAGTTTCTTTTCAGTATTTAAAAGTTCAGCTTCTGTGGGTGAGCTTCTCACAGTTCGCGTATCGCCTAAATAGTGAAGCACCAGCAATGCTGGGATTACTCCGTGCAAGCGCCAGTACAAGAATGCATAGACGCGCAGCTGGAAGAGGGCCTTCTCTTCCCAACCAGCTTTTGGTGATTTTCCACTCTTGTAATCAACAATTCGAACTTGGCCGGTGGGTGCAACATCGATGCGATCGACGTATCCATGAAGATATACCTGCGGATTGAGATCTTGTTCCAGATGCATCTCGCGGTGCGTCGCCTCGAATGTCTCTGGCTTTTCAAGCTCAAAGTAATTCCTGAGCAAAGCACTTACGCGATCAAACCACTCCTTCTCATTTGGTACGAGTTCGGCGAGAGCAGGTTTTTCAGAAAGCTGAATTCGCCATCGCTCTGGAGCCATCTCAACTGCGGCCGCATGATTCCGATCGCTAGCTTGAAGATCAAAGAGGTCTTCCAGGATCGTATGGATCAGTGTTCCGCGTTCTGCATCGATACTTGGGGGTTCGGGAATTTGTTCGATCACTCGGTACTTGTAGAGGCGCGGACAGTTATTAAATTCGCTCATTCGACTGGGGGAGAGGCGAATGTGAGTCACATCCGAGACGATACCGTTACAGAAGTGATTTTCCTCGCCTAAGATAGCGCCGTGTCCATAACTCCCGAGAGCGCAATCCCTGGCGCTAGAACACCTGGTTACTTCGCAGCTGGTGATCGCATTCAACTCACCGATCCCAAGGGCAAGCTCTATAGCTTCACAATCACACCCGGCAAAGAGTGGCATACACATAAAGGGTGGATCGTTCATGACGAACTCATTGGATTACCAGAGGGATCAGTTGTCTCCACTACTGCAGGCTTAAAATTCACCGCATTTATTCCCTTGCTCTCCGATTATGTTCTCTCCATGCCACGTGGTGCCACGATCGTCTATCCCAAAGATGCGGCGATGATTATCGGAGTCGCTGATGTCTATCCTGGAGCCCACGTTCTGGAAGCGGGTGTTGGAAGTGGCGCGCTATCTCTCTCGATTTTAAGAGCAGTGGGGTCGGATGGCACGCTCGATTCTTTTGAAAGACGAGAAGATTTCGCAGAGATTGCGCGCTCAAATGTATCCAACTACTTCGGGTCACTCCCTGAACAATGGTCGCTATCAGTTGGATCAGTCGAAGATATTGTTAGCGAAAAAATTTATGACAGAGTGATTCTCGACATGCTCGCTCCTTGGGAGTGTGTTGAAATGGCAGCGAGAGTGCTGCGTCCTGGGGGAGTCTTCCTTGCTTACGTGGCTACGACAACACAGCTATCTGCAACCGCGGAGGCTCTGAAAAACGATGGTCACTTCACTGAACCAGAGAGTTCTGAAACTATTGTTCGTGGATGGCATCATGAGGGACTTGCAGTACGACCTCAGCAGAGAATGATTGGTCATACGGGTTTTCTTATTCAGAGTCGACGAATGGCTCCAGGCGTAGAAGTCCTTGCGCGTCGCCGACGTCCAGCAAAAGGTGCTTACGGTGTCGCGGAAGAGTGAGCGACTAGTCAATCTCACTATCGCTCTTCTTGCTACAAAGAGATACTTAACAAAGAGCGAGATTTTTCGCACCGTCGAGGGATATGAAGGCGCAGCCGAGGCGATGGAGCGCATGTTTGAGCGCGATAAGGATGATCTCCGTAGCCTTGGAATTGTGATTGAACTTGGAACTTTCGATCCAATCTTTGAGGACGAAGCCGGATACCGAATTACTCCATCGAGCTATCAACTTGATCTAGGCGAATTAGATGGAACTGATATCGCTCTGCTCTCTCTTGCGGCTTCAGCATGGTCGGGTGCGGCGCTCGAGCGAGAATCCACCTCTGCACTGATCAAGCTTGCTTCGATGGGTATCGATTCGGATTCAGAGGCGCTCTCACTATTGACGCCGCTGGTCAGTGGCACCGACCAAAATTTCACTCTCGTTACCGAAGCAATTATTCGCAGATCCGAGATCGAATTTGAGTATGTGAGTGCGGATCTCTCAAGGCAAGTACGCAGAATTGCTCCATATTCAATGCGCGGTCAGTCTGGATCTTGGTACTTGGTGGGACTTGATCGAGAGAAGAACTCATTAAGAACTTTTCGTCTTGATCGAATCGTCTCTGAGGTCACCGTTGATAAGAAAGAGAATACTTTCGATATTCCCGATCTATTGCCTGATCGTAGCGCCGACGACATTCGAGAAGTTGCCTCACTTCGAATAAGAAAGAATCGAGGGTACCAACTTCGCTCATTAGGAGCGGTCCTTGAATCCGGGGACGAATGGGATGAGATTTCTCTTCCCATTGTTGATGAGTCGTGGCTTCTGCGAACTATCTTGTGGCATCGAGATGATGTCATAGCGATTGAGCCTGCAACCCTAAGAAAAAGTGTTATCGATTCACTCAAAGAACTGCGCGTACTCCATGGCTAAATCGGCGACTACTCCTCTAGAACAAACCGCTCGACTACTTGATTTGGTCCCATTCCTGCTCTCACATCAAGGTATATCTATGAGCGATCTTGCAAAACATTTCAAAGTGAATAGCGATGTCATGATTGATGATCTTAATACTCTATGGATGTGCGGCCTTCCTGGTTACACGCCCCTAGAGCTGATTGATCTAGCCTTTGATTCGGGATATGTAACAATTCGCAACGCGGCACCCTTGGCTTACGTGCGCACTTTGTCTAGTTCGGAAATTGTCGCGCTTGCTTTGGGGCTAGATCTTTTGCGCGAGAATTCAGAGAAACTCGGAGTAGAACAGAGTGATCGCATTGATGTTCTTGCCAAAAAGTTACGAGATCAAATTGGTGTTCATATCTCGATCGCTGCGAGTCCAACTACCGCACATAGATCGGTGATTTCTACATCAATTGCTCAGCGCCTTCCCGTCGAAATGACTTACTACTCATCCAGCTCTGATCAAGAGACAGAGCGCATAGTCACTGCTTACGATTTCTTTTGCGATAACGATGTTGAATATTTCCAGGCGCACTGTCATACGGCGAAAGGGATGCGAACTTTCCGCCTAGATAGGATCGTCGCTATCTCCCTCACGCAATCGTTAGATGTGGTACCCGAGGCGCAGGTGAGGAAGAGTGAGAGCATCCGCGTCGGTGCAACGGTGAGGACACTGGACCGAGCAAGTGCTGAGGCCTTTGGCCTCGCCTTTGATGACCTGCGACTCGGCGGCAGCGTAACTCTCCAGTCCTTCTCAGCAGAATGGCTGATTCGCTCGATTATGGCTGGGGGAGGCTCCTTAGTTGTCGAAGATCCGCCGGAAATCGCACGAGCGATCGGCCAAAGTGTCGACTCAACCATGGCCCTATACGAATAGGGTGCGATAGCCTTAACCATCAGCTGCAGGCGCAGCTGCGCCAAGAAGGAGAGTCTCGTGTTCCTCAAAGAACCTACCCACATCTTGATCGTTCTCGTTGTGATCATTCTGCTCTTCGGAGCAAAGCGACTACCAGATTCGGCACGATCTTTAGGCAAGTCTCTGAAGATTTTCAAGTCAGAGATGAAGGATATGAAAGACGATAAGAAGCCCGACCAAGACGGTCAAGCTTCAGCGTAACTCTCATGTCGACCACCACAGGCGGTCGTATGCCCCTTCTTGAACATTTGCGTGAACTTCGCAAGCGCGTGGTCAGAAGTGCAGCAGCGATTTCAATTGCAGCAATTGTCGGGTGGGTTTTCTATACCCCGATCATTACCAATTTGGCGAAGCCCGTATGTGATTTGAAGTCTGCGCAGGAGACGGGTGCTGATAACTGCGGAGCTCTTTATATCAATGGTGTTCTAGGACCGCTTAATTTGCATATCAAGGTGGCGATCCTCACCGGTCTCTTACTTGCGGCACCAATATGGCTTTACCAGCTCTGGGCATTTATCGCCCCAGCTCTTCACAAGCGCGAGAAGCGCAATTCGGTACTCTTCATCATCGCAGCAACTCCATTCTTTAGCGTTGGTGCTTACTTTGGGTACACAATCCTGCCCATGGCGATTCGAGTCCTCTTTGGATTCACTCCAGATGCCCTTAATAACTTGGTGAAGTTTGATGACTATCTAGATTTCGTTACCCGAACTATCTTCTTCTTCGGACTTGGTTTCGAACTACCTGTATTTCTTGTTGCTTTGAACTTAATTGGTGCGATAAGTGGAAAAGGAATATTGCGACCGTGGCGTATCTGGATATTTGCGATCACCCTCTTTGTCGCTGGATTTACTCCAAGCCCAGACCCGTTATCAATGATTGCCTTGGCTCTGCCACTGATTGCACTCTATTTCTTGGCAGGTCTCATCTCACTCCTTAATGATCGCAGGCGCGAAAAGAAGGCTTTACGTGCTGATTCTGGCGATTAATCCAATATCTGGAAGAGGTCATGCTCGCAAGCGCGCTTTGGTTGCGAAGAAATATTTCGCTGATCTTGGAGTTCGCGTATCACTTGTTGAAGGAAAATCTCTCGCCGATTTTCGCCAAAAGTTGATCTATCAGCTCGAGCATGAACCGATCTCTGGTGTCGTTGCCTTTGGTGGCGATGGATTCATCAACGAGATCATTCAACATATAGTTCCTCGTGAGATCTCACTTGGCGTTATTCCGTGTGGAACAGGAAATGATTTTGCGCGAAGTATTGGTATCTATCGACTATCTCTTCCTGAACAGCTTGATCTGATCGCTCAATCTCATTCTCGCTCTATTGATCTTGGACGAGTGGGTTCTACCTGGTTCGCGGCGATACTTTCAACGGGCTTCGATGCCCTAGTTAACGAGCGAGCTAATATTATGCGGTGGCCCAAGGGTCGGATGAGATATAACATTGCGATGATCGAAAAAATTATTGCACTCAGAGCCCACAATTATCGAATTCACTTGGATGGAGACTTTGTCGATGTCGAGGCAACCTTGGTTACCGTTGCCAATGGGCCAAGTTACGGTGGGGGAATGAAGGTCTGCCCCGATGCCAAGCTCAATGATGGTCTCTTTGATGTGATGGTTCTTGCAAAGGTCTCTCGTACTGAGCTTCTAAAAGTTTTTCCAAAAGTGTATAGCGGTAGACATGTGGGTCATCCAGCTGTCACTTTTTATCGTTGTCAGGAGATTGAAATTATCGGCTCTGGTTCCTCATTTGCAGACGGTGAACCGATATCTATCTTGCCGGTATCTGCCCAATGCATAAGTAACGCCTTGAAAGTGTGGGCGGTATGAGCACCCCAGCTGAGCGCATGGCTTCCGCCAAGGTGCGATCCTCGCACCCGCTCACAATTAAATTTTCGCAAGGATTTGATTTTCCGCTCGATGAATTTCAGATCGAATCGTTGCATTGTGTCGAAGATGGTCATGGGTTACTAGTTGCTGCACCTACCGGGGCGGGAAAGACTGTAGTTGGTGAGTTTGCCGCCTTCTTAGCCTTGGAGCAAAGAAAGAAGTGCTTCTACACCACTCCGATTAAGGCCCTTTCTAATCAGAAGTTTGCAGAGTTTGTCGCCAAATTTGGTGAAGAGAATGTTGGGCTTCTCACTGGTGATACCAATATAAATTCAGAGGCACCGATTCTTGTTATGACCACTGAAGTTCTGCGCAATATGCTCTATGCAGGATCATCAACGCTCACCAACTTGCAATCGGTGGTAATGGATGAAGTGCATTACTTGGCGGATAAGTTCAGAGGCGCTGTCTGGGAGGAGGTACTGATCCACTTGATGGAATCCGTGCAGGTGATCTCACTCAGTGCAACTGTCTCTAATGCCGAAGAGTTCGGTGAGTGGTTGGGCACGGTACGTGGCGGTACCGATGTCATAGTCTCGGAGATTCG
>CAXNHI010000038.1:0-6905 GCA_964202195.1 Candidatus Planktophila sp.
AGATGTTTATTTCTCACGCCACGGTAAAAAGTCATTGTGCAACTATTTACAGAAAACTAGATTCTCATTCGCGCAGAAGTGCAGTGGCAAGGGCCAGAGCTATTGGCTTACTTTAAGTAACTGTGAAAAGCGAGCTGACCAAATTTCCCAGCGCCACTCCTGAATAACCCATTGGCGACCACGAATACCCATCGCCTTAGATCGATCTGGGTCTAAGAGAAGTTCCACAACCGCGGCGGCAACATCTGCCTTCTTTCTTCCATCGACAACCAATCCAGTCTCTCCCTCAAGAACCGCATCTGGTGCTCCCCCAGAATTTCCAGCGATCACCGGTAAGCCACAGGCACTTGCTTCAAGGTAAACGATTCCTAGCCCTTCAACTTCTAAGCCAGCCAATCGTGATCGAGATGGCATAACAAAGAGATCACCTGCACAGATGTATTGTGGTAAGTCTGCATATTGAATACGTCCAATAAAAGTAACTCTCTCTTGGAGACCAAGTGCTTTGACGCGATTTTCTAAATAGCTGCGATATGGGCCCTCGCCAATCATCAGAATGTGTGCCTGCGGAACTTCTTTAATAATCGTAGGCATCGCTTCAATCAAAACATCCTGTCCTTTGCGATGTACCAGTCGCCCGACACTCACAATTACTTTTTTCTCATCCAGGCCAAGCTCGCTCCGTAATTGAGTTGCATCCTGTGGCGAGAAGTGATCGGTATCGATTCCAGGTGCAATCTTGATCATGCGTGTAGCGGCTTCTTTTGTGATTGATTGTGCAATCGCACTTCGCGTGAATTCACCGAGATATGTCAGGTGATCTACATACCGCGAAATACTTTTCATCGCCAAAGTGAATGGCCAGACCTTCGACCACCACACTTCGTGTCCGTGGGTGAGAGCAACTATGTGTTGCACCCCAGCCCTGCGTAGACCCTTAGATAAGAACGCCAGTGGAGCTGCTGCGCCGAAAAATACTGTGGAGATATTTCGCTCTCGTACGATCGCCTTCACGCAGTAGGCAACTCCTGGTGTCGGAAGAAGAATTTTTGCTTTATCGCGTACAACTTCAACGCCGAAATCCTCGAACCATCGTCGGTCGTATTCTTCGGTATTGTCTTGAGCACTTGTATAAACAATCACATGGGATCGAGGAAGTCTTTCAATGAGTCCGATGACAAAAGTTTCGATCCCTCCTGCTCGGGGGCCGAAATCATTGGTGATACAGAGAATGCGCGAATCGCTACGTGAAACTTCTCCCATGTGCCCAAGGCTAACCCGCCTCGTTGATCTGCCCCAACTCACTGTGAGCCTGATCCAAAAACGCTAATCTTGCCCCCATGAGCGCGTCTGAAGGAACTGGCCAAGTTGTAGCAACCCTTGTTGTCGGAAGTGATGGAAGCACTGCCAAAGATGGCTCCTCGCGCGGAGTCACCTCCACTCTTGATCGCGCACGATTCCTTGAGCGTCGCCGCCACGTTGATGCAATTTTGATTGGCGGAAATACAGCACGCACCGAGCCCTATCGAAAAACTCCAGTTCCAGTTGTCGTCATCTCAACATCGATGATTAACTCTTTGGCAGATAATCGCCAGGCTTACTGGTGGAATGCATCTCCTTCAGAAGCCCTGGAACGAGCTCGCCGCCTCTTTGGCCCGACCATCTTGGTTGAGGCAGGAGCTTCGATTATTAATGAACTCATCGCATCTGGAGAAGTTGATCGTCTCGAGCTCAGCGTTACGCAGGTTTCAGGTGGTCAAGATCGAATCGATATTCAAGAGATGCTTTCACACTTTGATCATGTAGAAAATGTGACCGAGGGCGAAACAACTTTTTACACTGCAACGCGCAACGAGTTTTATTAAAATGCGGCGATGAGAGCGACACCAAGAACTGCGCTGATAATTCCTGCATATTGAACTTTATGTAAGCGTTCATGGAGATATTTAAACGCCAAGAGCGCTGTCATAATTGGGTAGAGCGCACCAAGCACATTTGCCAGTGAAACCAGCCCCTTTGTCGTTGCAACACCCAAGATCAGATTTGCACTGAAATCTGCGACTCCAATAAAAATTAATAGTGGTAAATGCGCTTTTCCCATACCGCCAGTACCGCGAAGACGAATCAAAATCGTAACGCTCACCAAGAAGGTGGCAGCGCGCATTGAAACCATTGTCATCAGCGCACTCGATTGTGAGCCTTCTGCCATAAATGCTAAAGCTGCGCCAAAGCCAAGAGCGGCGCCAAGTGCTAGTAGGACAGGTTTAAGAGGAAGTCCTTGCGAAACCTCTGGACCGCTTGCTAAAAATGCACCGAGCAGGGCAAAGACAACTCCGATGGTGATAAGGGTGCTAAAACGTTCATCAAGAATGAAGACTGCGTAGAGAAGTGGGACGAGTGCACTCATGGCACTTATTGGTGAGACAACTCCCATGCGTCCTGTTGCTAGTGCGCGATAGAGACAAATTAAACCGACATATCCGCAGAAGCCGGCTGCGATTCCAGGAATCAAGTAGCCATCAGCACCTAGCGCCTGTGCATCCCAAGATTCTGTTGCTGTTGCAAGGATGATTCCAAAAATGAGTCCAATAATCTGCGTGACTGAGAGCACCGCAGTAGGTGGGAATTTCTTACTCAATTTTCCCGCGTGATAATCAGCAGCTCCCCAGAGTCCGCTGGAGAAAAGTGCGAGTAAGGCAGCCATGGAGCAGAAGATATCGCAGAAGCGGTCCCGCCTCCCGCATGCAAGCGCATGCTCAATTTAGAATAAAGAAATGGAGACAGCCGGCTTTAATCGACTGATTGAAGTCCTTCGAACCGCAACTCCCCGCAGTGAAATTATCCTCGAGGAAGTCCCGCCACCGCAGAAATTAGCGACCTACTCTTTCGCCTTTACTGCAGATGTCACCAACGGACTAATTGGCGACGCCGAAGATGATGTAGCGACAGGAAGATTTGTTCTGCTGCACGAACCTGGTGGCCAAGATACCTGGGAAGGTGAATTTCGATGCGTCACCTTCGTCAGTGCAGATGTCGATGCTGCCATGCAGGAAGATCCACTTCTGCCGGAAGTTGGCTGGACATGGCTTCTTACTTCTTTGGAAAATTATGGTTGTACCTATAGCGCACCTTCGGGCACTGTCACACGGGTTTCTAGCGCCTCCTTCGGCAAACTCTCTCCTCGCAATAACGAATCAGAGATAGAGATCAGAGCTTCCTGGACTCCGGTGCTGGAGCAAGGTCAAGATGTCTCACAGGTAATGCTTAACCATGTGATGGCATGGTGCAATCTCATCGCCGAGATTTCTTTCTTGCCGCCAGTTGCAGATGGCGTTGCATCCATTACAAAGCCTCGTAAATAAGCCACTCACATGACAGAAGAAGTACAAGTACCAACTCCGCTATTAGTACCGTCAGCTGGCCTGCCAGAAGTAATTGCTACAGAAGATGCATTCTCTGCTGCCATCACAGAACTTGGTCAAGGTAACGGCCCCTTCGCCCTCGATGCCGAGCGTGCAAGTGGCTACAAATTCAGCGCTCGTGCCTATCTCATTCAAATAGCTCGAAATGGCGGTGGCTTACATTTGCTTGATCCCATTCCATTTGGTCCAGGCCATCGCCTCTTTGTTGAACTCAATAATTTGCTTACAACGGATGAGGTAATTCTCCATGCCAGTACGCAAGATCTACCTTGCCTTCGAGAACTTGGTCTCAATCCGGTACGACTCTTTGATACAGAACTGGGTGGACGTTTGGCAGGGCTACCCCGTGTTGGCCTTGGCCCGCTTTTAGAATCTCTCCTAGGAGTCTCGCTGGCTAAAGAACATTCAGCTGTTGATTGGTCGACACGGCCGCTACCAAAAGATTGGCTCAATTACGCAGCGCTAGATGTTGAATTACTCGTTGAATTACGAGATGAAGTTGACGCGCTCCTTGAGGCCGCCGATAAATCACATTGGGCAGAGCAAGAATTTGCAGCGATTTTAGATGCACATCCATTCCCTCCACGTGTTGATCCTTGGCGCAGAACGTCTGGCATGCACCATATTAAAAAGCGGCGACAACTTGCAGTTGTTAAATCTTTATGGGAATCACGATTCGCGCTTGGACAAGAGCTCGATGTTTCACCTGGTCGCTTGCTATCTGATGCAGCCATCTCAGCAATCGCACTTTCTGTCACAGATGAATCAGTATTTGAAAATAAGAAGCACCTCGAAAAAGTATTGCGTCCCATCGGTTTGCGAGCGCGTTGGTTAGAGCAGACCCCACGTTGGTTAGCTGCAATTGCTGCAGCCCGTGCTCTGGCAGAAGATGATCTTCCACCGACTCGTGCAGCAAGTGATGCCCTGCCACCTGTAAAAGTGTGGCGAGAAAAATATCCGCTGCGCTATGCAGCCCTTACTCATGCTCGTCACAATCTTTTACTTCGCGCAGAAGAGCTCTCCATCCCCCTTGAAAATATGATCTCCCCCGAACATGTCAGGCGCATCTGCTGGAGCGATCCATCGGGCAAGGTTGCCAGCGCCCTTGCCGAGCTCGGAGCACGCCCATGGCAGTGTGAAATTGCAGCTCCTATCCTTGAAGCTGCCCTCCTTGAGCGGGAGCCTCTTGAAAAGCCCGAGCCAGAAGGTGATCAAGACAACTCTGATCTGGGCTGAATTACGATACAAAAGAGTTGCGTAATTCCCCTGGAGGTTCTAGATTTGGCTCATGCTCAGTACCTTCATCATCGCCCTGCGCGAAGGCCTAGAAGCCGCGCTCATTGTCGGAATTCTCGTTGCCTATGTCGTCAAGACTGGCCGCAGCCACTTCCTGAAGCCGATCTGGAGCGGAGTCGCTGTAGCCCTTGTGCTCAGCTTTGGTCTCGGTGCCTTCTTGACTTACTCATCGACACAGCTCAGCGAACGAGGCGAAGAGATCTTCGCAGGTACCTCTTCCGTCATTGCAGTCGCACTTGTGACCTGGATGGTCTTCTGGATGAAGCGTGCTGCTCGCGGCCTGCGCGATGAGCTCCATGGCAAGGTCGATAAAGCCCACCTTGGCGGGCCAATAACCATCGCTGCGACAGCATTCTTCGCAGTTGCTCGCGAAGGTCTTGAGACTGCTCTCTTTGTCTATTCAAATTTCCGCACAGTTGGCGCAGCTTCCTCTGCCACCGTGGGCTTACTTCTAGGCCTAGCTCTTGCAGTGACTCTCGGATATTTGATCTATCGCCGCGCAGTAAAAATCAATCTCTCCAGCTTCTTCAAGATCACAGGTGTTGCCCTCATTGTTATTGCAGCTGGCGTTCTCTCCTACGGAATTCACGAATTCCAAGAAGTCGGCTGGTTGCCTGGTGCGGAAGCTTTCATCTGGGATGTCACTGGCTGGATGCCAAAGGAGTCGCTCGTAGCTTCTCTCTTGGGCGGAACTGTTGGATTTGATACCACGACTTCATGGCTGCAAGGGTTCTTCTATAGCAGCTACCTCATCGCAGTCTTGATTCCATACCTATCCAATAAGGAGTCCAAAAAGAGAGTGCCAGCAGCTGCCTAATTAGCGTGCGCGCCACTTTCTTTTTGTATTACCGACCAGTAACCTAGAGCCAACTTCACTTTTACGAAAGTTGGAAAAATGGCTACCTCAGCATCTGTAGTTCTTGTCGACGCGGTTCGCACCCCTTTTGGAAAAGCTGGCTCACTGTATGCCGGCACGCGCGCCGATGATCTGATGGTTCGTGCGATGCGCGGACTCCTTGAGCGCAATCCACTCCTTCCACTCGACCAGATTGATGATGTCGCCATCGCAGCTGCAACACAGACCGGTGATCAAGGAATGAACCTTGGTCGCAGCGCGTCGTTACTGGCAGGTCTTCCCAACACAGTTCCCGGATATTCAGTTGATCGCTGGTGCGCTGGTGCGATGACCGCGGTTACAACTTTGGCCGCATCCATTGCGATGGGCGCAAACGATATTGCCATCGCTGGTGGCGTTGAACATATGGGTAACCATCCCATCGGTGATGGCCTAGATCCCAATCCACGTTTTCTTGCAGAGCGCATTGTTGAACAAGATGCGCTCGCCATGGGTGCAACTGCAGAGCGTCTACACGATCGCTTCCCACATCTAACTAAAGAGCGCGCAGATAAGTTTGCACTCGCATCCCAAATGAAGACAGCTCAAGCATATGCTGATGGAAAAATTCAACGCGACCTCATCCCAACAGCTGCACGTAGTGCAGAACTAGGTTGGGGAATTGCCACAGTTGATGAGCCACCTCGTCCCACAACAACTCTTGAAGGTCTTGCAACACTTAAGACTCCGTTTCGCCCAGCAGGTCGTGTCACTGCCGGAAACTCATCTGGCCTTAACGATGGCGCAACTGCTGCAATTCTTGCCAGTGAAGCCAAGGCCCTCGAATTAGGACTGACAATCAAAGCGCGCATGGTGACATTTGCATTCGCCGGAGTAGAACCAGAGGTAATGGGTTATGGACCAGTTCCATCAACTATTAAGGCTCTTAAAAAGGCTGGCTTAACAATCGCTGATATCGGTGCATTTGAGGTCAACGAGGCATTTGCAATTCAGGTACTGGCATTCCTTGATCACTTCGGAATCGCTGATGATGATGCTCGAGTAAATCCATATGGTGGCGCTATTGCAGTTGGTCACCCATTGGCATCATCAGGAATTCGCTTGATGCTCAATCTTGCTCGCACCTTTGAAGAAAAGCCTGATGTCCGTTACGGAATTACCACCATGTGTATCGGACTTGGTATGGGCGGAACCGTTATCTGGGAGAACCCATACTTTGGAAAGAAGGCATAACTCATGACCACATTCGCTCTTCCAGAAGGTGCTCCAGAAGAAGTTATTACCCACGCACTCGTTCGCGATGTAGATCTCGCAGCCTTTGGTGCAACAGG
>CAXNHI010000039.1:0-6793 GCA_964202195.1 Candidatus Planktophila sp.
CATGAGCACAGCGACAATCAACGTAGTAAGCGCTAAAACCCTTATAAATCAAGGGTTTTTACACTCGACCAATCCGTCTGGCGTTGTTCTCAATCGCCGAGGTCGCCTTGCTCGTACCCTCGTGATTCTTTCTCTTGCGATCGTCATGGTCGCCACCTTCGCCTTTAGCGCAGGGGCCGGCAGCACCGATTCGATTTCAGCTACCCCAGATTCATTCGTGACCGTCGTAGTCGGCCCTGGGGAGAGCCTATGGTCGTTGGCAGGACGCATGGCTGGGGATGGAGATGCGCGCTCGCTGATCGAGGAGATCATGATCGTGAACTCATTGGCTACCCCTGATGTTCAGGCGGGACAGTCGCTGCGTATTCCGCTCCACGGCTAAAAATCTCTCTGGCGTGTCGTTTATCTACTCAGCAGGCAAAGTCTCAAGAATTGCTTTATAGTTCCCACTAGATGTAGGGGTCGAAGCGGTAAAAACTTCCATAAGTAGTGTTTTTACGGTAAGGTTGCTAATTCGTCAATACATCTGAAAAAGGGAAATACCCAGCATTTCGAAAGGAGACACGCCGATGATCTGTCCATTCTGCCGACATGATGATTCTCGCGTCGTTGACTCTCGTCCGATTGAAGATGGCACACAGATCCGCCGTCGTCGCGAATGCCCAGAATGCCTCCAGCGTTTTTCAACCCAAGAGGTAGCACTCCTTAACATCATTAAGCGAAGCGGGGCCACTGAGCCATTTAGCCGCGAAAAAGTATTGGTCGGCGTCCGTAAGGCATGCCAGGGGCGTCCGGTCAATGAAGATGATTTGGTCTTGCTAGCCCAGCGAGTAGAAGAGACACTTCGCTCAACAGGTCAAGCCGAGATCGAAGCTCAGGAAGTTGGAATGGCAATTCTTGCGCCACTCCGCGAACTCGATGAGGTTGCCTACCTGCGATATGCCTCGGTATACCGTAATTTTACCTCCCTTGAAGATTTTGAAGGTGAGATCGCTCTTCTCCGCGCTCTGCCATCAAGTACTAAAGCAGCAAGTAGCACTACAAATTCACCAGCAGATAATCGCTTATCCATTTAATTTTATTTGGGTACGCACAAACAGAAGACGGGGAAAGAAAAAATGTCAGATACGGTCATCAACCGACCAACTAGCGGAGAACGACTCAAGGGCGCACAGGGCCTTACAGTCAGCCGCATCTACACCACCGAAGGCGTACACCCATACGATGATGCCAATTGGGAACGTCGCGATGTAGTCCAGGCAAACTGGAAGACAGGCGTGACAGTCTTTGAACAGCGCGGAGTTGAATATCCTGACTTCTGGTCAGTGAACGCTTCAACAATCGTGACTACAAAGTACTTCCGTGGCGCAGTTGGTGCCGAAAATCGCGAATGGTCACTCAAGCAAGTGATCGATCGCGTTGTACTTACCTACACAAAGGCCGGAAAAGCTTTCGGTTACTTTGCAACGGATAAAGATGCAGAAATTTTCGAACACGAACTCACATACATGTTGTTACACCAGGTCTTCTCATTTAACTCCCCAGTCTGGTTCAACGTTGGTACAGCATCACCACAGCAAGTAAGTGCATGCTTTATCTTGTCTGTCGAAGACACAATGGATTCAATCCTTAACTGGTACCGCGAAGAAGGAATGATCTTTAAGGGCGGTTCTGGTGCCGGTCTTAATCTTTCACGTATTCGTTCATCAAAGGAACTTCTAAAATCAGGTGGAACAGCCTCTGGCCCAGTTTCATTTATGCGCGGTGCAGATGCATCAGCAGGAACAATCAAATCTGGAGGCGCAACCCGTCGCGCTGCAAAGATGGTTGTTCTTGATATAGATCACCCAGATATCGAAGAATTTATCGAGACCAAGGTTTCAGAGGAAGATAAGATTCGCGCTCTCCGTGATGCTGGTTTTGATATGGACCTTGGTGGAAAAGACATCATCAGTGTTCAGTATCAGAATGCAAATAACTCAGTTCGCATCAGCGATGAGTTCATGCGTGCATACGAGAAGGGTGAGCAGTTCGGACTTAAGGCTCGCTCAACCGGTGAAATAATCGAGACAACAGATGCTCGCGGACTCTTCCGCAAAATGTCAGAAGCTGCATGGGCATGTGCTGATCCTGGAATCCAATTTGATGACACCATCAATGATTGGCATACAAACCCAGAGACAGGTCGCATCAATGCGTCAAACCCTTGCTCTGAGTACATGTCACTAGATAACTCATCATGTAACTTGGCTTCACTTAACTTGATGAAGTTCCTCAAGGCTGATGGTTCATTTGATGCAAAGACATTCGGTAAGGCTGCAGAGATGATCATCACCGCGATGGATATCTCAATCTGTTTCGCAGACTTCCCAACAGTTGCAATCGGTGAGACAACACGTTCATACCGTCAGCTCGGAATCGGATATGCAAACCTTGGCGCACTCCTTATGGCATCAGGTCTTGCATACGATTCAGAAGGCGGTCGTGCACTAGCCGGTTCAATCACATCACTTCTTACAGGAATCACCTACAAGCGATCAGCTGAACTTGCAGGAATCGTCGGAGCCTACGATGGCTTCGCACGTAATGAATCAGCTCACACACGCGTCATGCGCAAGCATGCATCTGCTTCATCTGCTGCAAAGGCAGAGACAACCCTTGATAAGGATGTCTGGCTTGAGGCAAATAAGGCGTGGGATAGCTGCCTTTCAACTGGCGATAAGAACGGATGGCGCAATGCGCAGATCTCAGTTCTTGCACCAACAGGAACAATTGGTTTGATGATGGATTGCGATACAACAGGTATCGAGCCAGACTTCTCACTCGTTAAGTTCAAGAAGCTTGTCGGTGGCGGATCTATGCAGATCGTTAACCAGACAGTGCCACAGGCTCTTCGCAAGCTTGGCTACACAGAAGAGACAGTCGAAGCGATTGTTGAATTCATTGCAGCTAACGGCCACGTCATCGATGCTCCAGGACTAAAGCCAGAGCATTACGATGTATTCGATTGCGCACTTGGTGCACGATCAATTGCTCCAATGGGCCACGTCCGCATGATGGCTGCATGTCAGCCATTCTTATCCGGTGCTATCTCAAAGACAGTTAACCTCCCAGAGGATGCAACTGTTGAAGATGTAGAAGAGGTCTACTACGAGAGCTGGAAGCTTGGTATCAAAGCCCTTGCTGTCTATCGCGACAATTGCAAGGTCGGTCAGCCACTTTCAGATGGCAAGGCAAAGAAGAAGGCCGCTGTCGGAACTGACTCTGTGGAGGCAGAAGTTATTGCAGCTCCAGTTCGCAAGCGTCTTCCAAAGTCACGTCCATCAACAACAACATCATTTAGCGTAGGCGGCGCTGAGGGTTACATGACCTCAGGTGCTTACGCAGACGGTGCACTCGGTGAGGTATTCCTTAAGCTCGGTAAGCAGGGTTCAACTCTTGCCGGTGTGATGGATGCATTCTCAATCGCAGTCTCAATCGGTCTCCAGTACGGAGTTCCACTGCAGACATTCGTTGAGAAGTTCACAAACTTGCGCTTCGAGCCAGCTGGTATGACAGATGATAAAGATATTCGCATGGCACAGTCCATGATGGATTACATCTTCCGTCGTCTAGCACTCGATTACCTACCATTTGAAGAGCGTGCAGCACTCGGTCTCTACACAGTGGCAGAGCGCGAAGCAGCACTCAACAACGGCGGCGAGTACGCACCTGTGGCACCTGTGGAGGACGATAGCCCAAAAGCAGTTGCGCCTGTGGCGGCTCCTGTAGCTGCAGTCGCTAAAGCACCAAGCGCCGATATCAAGATCGAAGCAGCACCAGTTGCATCAGCACCAGTTGCATCAGTATCGGCGATGACAATCGGTTCATCTTCAGATCTTCTAGAGTCAATGGGCATCAAATCAGATGCACCGCTCTGTATGACATGTGGTGTGAAGATGCGTATGTCAGGAGCATGCTTTGTATGCGAAGGCTGCGGTAACACATCAGGGTGCTCATAAATATCACGCTTAATCAGTAGCGAAAAGGCCCTCCACGGAACCGCGGGGGGCCTTTTCGCGTCTAAGAAATAGGCAAAGAGGCGCATAATTGAGGTACTCAGAGACGGTGGAATAGATATGAAGAGCAGGTGGAGAGCCGGGGGAGTACGGGCTGGTTTAGCCCTCTCACTGGTCTTTGCCATGTGCGCATCTTCTATTGCTCAAGCCGTCGAGGTCACTGCTCCCACAACCACCTACATCGTCACAGTCGATGGTGATTTTAATGATGTTGTTCGTGGACAGTTGCGCGATGCCGGAATCACAATCGATGATGAATTCGAATATGCATTCGATGGTTTTGTTGTTGAGCTAGCTGCCTACCAACTTCCATTTGTGCAATCACTTCAATATGTAACGGGAATTGAAGAAGATAGCATCGTAAGTATTGCAGCAACTCAAACACCAACTCCATCATGGGGGCTTGATCGCGTCGATCAGCGTGAACGAATCGGTGGCGGTGGGGATGGAAGTTATCAGTATCTAAGTGCCGGAGCTGGCACCACAGTTTATGTTGGAGATACCGGTGTATTTCCTCACCAAGATTTAGCGGGCCGGATCTCACCATCGGGATATACGGCATACGATGATGGCCGCGGAACGGTCGATTGCAATGGTCATGGAACGCATGTTTCAACCACGATTGCGGGTACCCAATATGGCATTGCAAAGAATGCAATCATTGTTCCCATTCGACTTCTTAATTGCAACGGCACTGGTTCATATTCAGGTGTCATCGCAGCCCTTGACTGGATTCTCTCTCCAGCAAATCCAAACCCAAAGACACAAGCAGTTCTGAACTTAAGTATTGGTGGCCCAAAGTCAGACGCTCTAAACGATGCCATCGAACGTTTAGTCAATGAAGGAATCACCGCTGTTGTCGCCGCCGGTAATGAGCGCACCGATGCGTGTACAAAATCACCAGCATCTGCCGTTAACGCAATTACGGTAGGAGCAACCGATATAGGGGATGTGAAAGCCTCGTACACAAATTTCGGAACCTGTGTCGATATCAATGCACCAGGCTCTCTGATCACTGGTGGTTGGTATCTCGGCGCTACTTCCACCCGTACCGTCAGTGGAACATCGATGGCATCTCCTCACGTTGCAGGTGCGGCAGCGGTCTATCGCGGTCTCTATCCGACAGCCACTGTTGCGCAAGTAACCGCAGCGCTTGTCTCGACTGCCACACCAGATGCGATTATCAGCCTACCTGTTAGCACCCCAAACAAATTGCTTTATGTCTCTCCTACAGATTCATGGCCAGCCTATGCAGCACCGACTGTTGAATTCAAATCTCTCGCAGGAATTACGAGCTCTAGCGCATCAGTGAATATCGTGGTCAATCCAGAGAATCTCAGCACGACCACTCGAATTGAATTCTCAACTAGCCCAACATTTGCGACCACAATTCTAACGGCGTCACCCACAACACCAGCATTTTCAGGACCGGATCTGATCTCCACAAATGTCTCACTGACTTCACTTGCTGCAAACACGAGATATCACTTCCGAATTGTCGGAGTGAATTCAGCTAAAACTTTTGTGTCACCTACCTATATCTTTACAACTAAAATTGCGATGTACTCCGCTCCTACCGTGGTTGCAACTGGAGCAACACTAGTAACAGCCTACGGCGCACAGCTCAACGGAACTGTTAATCCAAATGGACTTTCAACTGAAATCCAGATCTTTTATAGCCCTGATTCAACATTTAGCTCAAATGTTAAGACAATTAGTGGTCAGTTGTATTCAGCTGGTGGAAGCACTGCATTCACGTTGAATTCGACGCCAATAGATTTAATTGGCAACACAACTTATTACTACAAAGTCGGCGCATTTAACTCAGCTGGGTATTCCCAGTCAGCGACATCAACATTTAAGACACTCGTCGCGCCAGGGTTAGCACCTACGATCTCTACGTCCTACCTTGATAATCGCATGAGTGTTGTTTCCCAAACATTTACCGGGTTCGTGAACCCTCAATCTCAGCCTACGACAGTCACTTTTATGTACGGTCGCAATACAACCTTCACGCTCGATGGTGGGACGATCACACTTCCAGTAATCAATTCAGACACAATAACGCCAGTTTCGGTTGTCGTTACGGGAATCATTCCTGGCGCTACCTACAATTTCCGATTTGATGCAGTCAATGACTCAGGAAAAGCGATCGGTAATACCGTCTTAAGTTCTGGCGAAATGATCATGCCAGTGATTATCTCTCAATCTCACGCTTCAATCACTAACACTGGCGTAAGTCATAGTTCGTTGATTAATGCTGGTGGTGGAACTGTTGGGATTGCTTACATGCACTCAAAGACTTCAACTTTCGATACATTTACAGTTACTAGTGGTTCTCCGCTCAGCGTGAGACTTGGAACCAACAGTACTGTTTCAGCAAATGTCACCGGGCTTACTCCAGGTACAACTTACTATTACAGAACCCGTCTTCAGGGTTTGAGCGGCCCGCTCTACACCGCAAAATATCTCTACGGTGCAACTCAATCATTTACTACGACAGGTGTTGCACCAGTCGAAGCTCCAACGCCAACACCTACTCCAACGCCAACACCTACTCCAACGCCAACGCCTACTCCAACGCCAACGCCAACTCCAACGCCAACTCCAACGCCAACGCCAACACCAACACCAACACCAACACCAACACCAACACCAACACCAACGCCAACGCCTACTCCAACACCAACACCAACGCCTACTCCAACGCCAACTCCAACGCCTACTCCAACGCC
>CAXNHI010000040.1:0-6688 GCA_964202195.1 Candidatus Planktophila sp.
TGATGCCAGGTAGCGATGTAGGCCATTGCAATTCCAAAGACGCCATCTAATCTGCGCATAACTTCAATGGAAATTGCTGGGAAGGCATCGGCTTGCTCAGCTGAGAGTAAGGCCAAATCAGGAACAGGTGAAAGAGGAGCTACATGAATTTCAAATGGATAGCGCGCAGCATATGGAACAAATGCCACCCAATGTTGGTTACGAGCGATGATGCGTTCTTCATCCTGCAGTTCACGAGCAAGAACATCATCAAAGAGAACTCGACCTGTAGTGTCAAAATGAGCGTGTGCAACATCTAGCATCTTGATGACGCGCGGCGGTAGATAGGAATAGGCATAAATCTGTCCGTGTGGGTGGAATAAAGTAACGCCAACTTCTTCGCCACGATTTTCAAATGGCGCAATATGGCGAATATATGTGTGGGTTGAAAGTTCACGCACACGATCTCTCCATGCTTCCATCAACGTACGAACCTGACGTTCGGAAAGTTCACCAAATGAGCCACCGTGGTTATCGGTAAAGCAGACCACTTCACACTTTCCTGCAGCAGTACCGGGATCTGTATCGGTTCCGACCAAGTCAGGTAGCGCCCAATCACCCTCTGGTGCACGCAATGAAGGGGAGCGATTATCAAAAACAACAACTTCATAGTTGCTATCCGGAATTTCACTCAATAGATCAGAACGGGTAGGACAGAGCGGACACAATTCTTTTGGTGGCAAGAACACGCGTCCCTGACGATGAGCTGCCATGACAACCCACTCATTAAGCAATGGGTCGAGGCGCAATTCACCAATGCCAGGTTGTGCTTCTGTGGGACGTAAATCTTTAGCTTCACGCACACGATCGGTACTGTCGTAGTAGCGAATGACGCGACCATCTGACATTGCAAGATCGCTGCGCACTACACCCGCATCAAGTCTTTTAGCCTGGCTCATAATGGCAATACTCTACCCGCCCATATCGCTAGCACCCTTTAGTTCTTGATCTGTTTGGCGCATCCATCTGTGGCAGGCTTTGGAGCCACTGGCTTTTTTGTCGGGGTTGGCGTTGGTGAAGGCGTTGGGCCTTGTGCGATCACAAACTCAAGTGGAGTGCGTACTTTTGCATGCGTGCCAGTTGTATCAACAAATCCAATTTCGCCGGGCCATGTGCCGGCGGGTAGCCCCTTTATTGTCAGAGTCCATGCACCGCTTGTTGAGCGAACAACAGTCTGCACCAGCAAATTATCTGGGCGATTAGTTGGATCTGGATAGAAGCGCACAGTGCCGGTGACGACAGGTGCCCCAGTCGGTCTAAAGACTTCAATCTTTACAATTGTATTTTTATCTGTTGATGTTGCGTTGACTGACTTAATCGTGACAGTAGTTGACTCGTTCTTGGGCATGAAATCACTCTCGGTGGGTTTCCATGTACCTGTTGCGAGTGCAAGAAATTCCTCCTGCGTTCCACGAAATACATTTAAATCTAAGCGGTTTCCTGGAACTCCATATTTAGGAGCGATTCCACACGATGAGTACTGCCAAATAATCCATTGTGAAGAACAGTTTGCAGAAGTCCATGAGTGCACGTAGCAACCGCCTGGTTTTAACCCAGGTTGGCCAAGCGGATCAGCTGGATCAATTCCGTATTGAGCAAGCCACAACGGGTAACGTGCAATCTCGTCATCGCGCACCATGGCATTTTCAAGAAAGGCTGGGTATGAATAGAGAATTGGAGTGCGGCCAGTCTTCTCTTTGACTATTCGAAGGAACGTTTTCGCCCACAAGGTAACCGACTGCTTACTGGCATATTTTGAACAGCCAGTGGTGTCATACTGAACACAGTTATTTTCTAGATCAAGTGCGTACGGCAGATCCATTTCGTTATATCCGCCAAGGGCTGCCAACCGCCACAATACTTTCTGCGCCTGAGCTGTTGCATCTTGCTCAATCACTACAGAATCTTTTGAATCGGGCAAGACCGCATAGTGATAAAAACCGGTATAAATTCCTGCAGCTTGCGCAGAACTTCTGTCCATAATCACATACTTAAGTGCGAGGGCATCGGATTCATCACGTGAGTCAGAGGCTTTGATCATCACAAATCGTAAGCCAGCCGTGTACTTCTTTACGAAATCAATCGTTGCATCATTGGGGTGTTGCCAGCGACTTACATCAGATCCATGTATTCGCCCGCCAGGTCCCAGCGGATCAACGACGAGTGAAACTCCATCTGCCATCTCTGGAACTGGTTTAATGACAATCTCTCTTGTTGGAGAGTAAATGACTTTGCCTGACAGATTTGCCTTAGCGCGATACTTCATCGTTGCATTGAGTGCGGTAGCAACTGCAACTACGCGCCATGTTCCGACTTTGGCAGTCTTACTTATAAAGCGGGTGTCTTGCCACTTTCCTTTAAGGTAAATCTGAATTGTGATGGGAACGGACTTCTTTGCGGGCTTGAGTTGGCCAAAGAGAGTCACCACGGGCTCCGATCGCCCCGGAGTTTGATTCAGAGACATCGTTAAATTGCTTCCAGCAGCGTATGTAGGTGTTGCGTAAAGTAAGCCTGCGATGAGTGTTAAAGAAATTGCAATAAGAGATTTCTTCATTGACGCTGCTCAACTTCGATTTCAACGCCACAGATATCCTTGACTGCAGCCTTCAGTAATGTGAGTTGGCGTTCACGAGTCTCGGGAAACTGGTGCGACCCTCCGAATTTGCCGCTATCCGAGTAATCGAGTGTCAGAACCTTGCCGTCGAAGGATGCTAGCCGGGCATCAAAGAATGCCATCCACGTGATGCGGTCCTCTCGCTCTACTAAATCTAGAACTTCATTCCATTTCTGGCGAAGTTCATCCAAGGTGAGCGGGGTATCCATAGCCCAACTCTAGCAAGAGCACTCTGACTAATTGTGTCGAGGGGCGCCGATCCATTTGAAGTACTCACCCGTGATGACAACGCGAAGATTTCTCGAACGATCGGGGGTTACCTTTAAATGTTGGGCTATACGAGCAACTATCTGCTCTACCGACTTTTCACTGACAAATCTGACCTTAGCTATCTCTGAATTGCTCAGACCCTGTGCGACTAGACGCAAAGTTGCTACTTGGATATCAGTGAACTCACTCAAAATAGTGAGAAAGGCATTTTCGTGCAGCGAGACATGCGTCGTTACCCACTGCGCGCTTGAACTCATAGAAGAAGAGTCTAGAGATTGCAGAATTGCGAAACTCAAGACGGATAAATCAGCGACGGATCTTTTGAGAACGATCTGGACCCCTTTGGGAAGGCTTTTTTCAGATACCCCTAATAGGCGAAGGTCCGGACATGCAGTCATAAGAACGATGCCAAGGTCCGGATTAGATTTTCTAAATGCGGTAACAATTCCAACAGCATCTGAACTTGCAAACATTAAATCTATGATTAGTACTTCAGGTTGCAGTGACCTAAAAGTATTTTCAGCAATTATTTTATTACCAGCTTCACCTACGATATTGATTCCATGAAGTCGCAGTGCTGCACTCATCGTGGTTAACTCAAAAGCGTCGTCGCTTGCAATCATTACTCGGGGTAACGTAGTGGCGCTCATGTTTTTACGGTAGCGCGCATCCATTGTTGGCGCCTTATGTAATTTTTGTCTAAATTTTTTTTCTGAGGCAGCAATTGGGGAATCCCTAGACGCAAATTATCTACTTACTGTAACTCTCTCTTTAATGGAGCGTGAAATCGGCATCTCCAAGAGCCCAGCGAGTGAAAGTTACTTCAAGCGATCTGCTGACAGGGCTTGGAGAATGAGAGCCACCACTCATGGAGCAGAGAGTGATTATTCCTGTGGATACCAATTCGGGAGTCCGATCCAAGGCAGACTTTTCACATCATCTATCCCAAGGGGATTGAACAGTGCTGGATCTCAGGTATAGCATGAATGAAGATTGTCGAGCACGGGAGCTGTGAAGTGAAAAGGATTGCTATTGCAGGAATTTTGACCGAATGCAACGACTTCACAAGCGCATTGATAACCGAAGATGATTTTGAGCGAGTTGAATTACTACGTGGTCCGCAGATGCTAGAAAGAACAGATGGTGTTGTTGGGGGATCACTCAGTGAGTTAGCCAAGCATCCAGACTTTGTTCCAGTGCCCTTACTTTTTACATCAACAATTCCGGGAGGAGCGCTCACTGATCAATGCTTTACCAAATTCCATGACGAGATAATTGAGCTTACAAAAAAGGCCGGCCATCTCGATGGAATTTTATTATTGCTACATGGAGCGGCAGTATCGGTGAGTGTGGCTGATATAGAAGGTGAACTTCTGCAATCAGTGCGCAAAGTAGTCGGTCATGAGATTCCCATCATGGTTACTCTTGATTTACATGCACATATCACTGAGCAGATGGTTGCTTTGTCGACTGCGCTATTTGGTTGGGAAACGTACCCACATATGGACTCATTCACGACTGGTGCTCGAGCAGCTGACCTCATGGTGAGAACAATTAAGAAAGAAGTATCTCCAGTGCAAGTGATGGCACGCGTTCCGGTCCTCACGAGTGCAATCAATGCTTCCACTGAGAGGCCTGGTCCATTTTATGATTTGATGAGAAAAGCAAAGAGTTGGGAACACGCAGGAAAGTGTCTTTCTAGTAGCGTTTTCTTGGTACATCCTTACATTGATCGTCCCGAGATGGGCAGTGGCGCACTTATAGTCACCGATAGCGATCCGGATAGCGCTGCCACAATGGCGCGAGAGATTGCACAAGAGTATTGGGATCGCCGTCAAGAATTCGAGCCTGAAGTCTGGAAACCTGATGCCGCAATTCGTGATGCAATCAAAAAAGGGACCAGTAGGTCAGTACTTACGGAAGTGGCTGATACCTGCGGTGGTGGGTCAGCCGGGGATTGTGTTGCAGTACTCCACGCTTTACTAGAGATTGACTCGAATATAAAAGCAATTTATCCAGTCGTGTCACCGAATGCAGCTGCAGCAGCAGTAGCGGCGGGTATTGGATCAGAAGTCGACCTACTTATAGGAGCAGAGATAGATAAAAAGTGGGGACCACCAGTAAAGATTAAAGGTCATGTTTTAAATATAAGTGATGGAAACTTTATCTATCAGGGGGGAGTGTGGGATGGCGCTGGCGGGCATATGGGAACAACTGCTGTAGTCAGAGTGGGTGCAACTGATATCGTCATTGCAACTTTTCCAACATATGAATGGCGTGATGAACAATATCGCTCAGTGGGATTAGATCCAGCGGATTATCAGCTGATAGTGGTAAAAAATCCCATGAATTACTTTATGACATATAGTCCAATTGCAGATCATTTCTATGTGATTGATTCTCCTGGACCGACTCCTGCTACCTGTAAATCACTGACCTACACGCAGATGCAACGACCCTTCTTCCCCTTTGATGATTTACTTCCTGGTGATCCAGTAAAAGTCTTCGGGGCTTTGCGTCACCAATAATTTCAATGAAGCGCTAAATCCGCATCTCCATGAGCCCAGCGAGTGAAGGTGACTTCGAGTGATTTGCTGACAGGGCTTGCGCAATGAGGGCCAGCACTCCAGGAGAGCGAGGCGTCAATGGGTGCAAGCCTTATGAGTTGGTCATCCTGCCCGCATCGTGCGCGAATTGTGAGTGCATCAGTTGTTCGACTTGCTCGCATCGTCACTTCTTTGCCCATCCATTGTGGGACTGGTGCTAAAGACCAATCTGAATTATTTGATGTAACTACTGCACCTACTTGTGGCAAACCATCAGCATCTTCTACACCAGCTTTTATCCAATGGTGACTATCGCTGTACACAATAATTCCAGCTTGATCAAATAGTCCTGAGTAGTCAAGAATGAAAGTAACTTCCATCGATGAGTGCGCAGGAAAATCTGTTAAGAGAGCATGTCCTGAATCATGAACAAATCCGTAGGAAGTGTTTCTCCAAAAATCACTTTCATAGACCCCGGTAACTTTTAGTTGAGAGTTCTCTTGCACTGTGTTTACCGGTGGATTGAGCCATACACCTTGACTCCATGGAATCTCGTTCATAGTTTGATCTTACTGCTGGGAACTTTTCATGGCACTATTGGGCTATGCGCATCGCCGTGTTCTGTTCAGCCTCAACAAAGATAGATGACAAGTATGTTGATTTCGCCTTTGAGGTAGGTAAAGCAATCGCTGAGCAAGGGTGGGATGTTGCATGGGGCGGCGGAACGCTCTCCATGATGGGTTCTGTATCACGCGGCGCACGTAGTGCCGGCGGTAAAACTTTCGGTGTGATTCCTCAAAAACTCATTGGAAAAGAATTTGCTGACGAAGATGCTACCGAACTCTTTATTACCGAATCGATGCGATCACGCAAGGCGATGCTGGAAGATCTCTCAGATGGCTTTCTTATCTTGCCGGGTGGGATTGGGACGATGGAGGAGTTCATGGAGATCTGGGTGGCTAGACACCTTGGCTACCATCAGAAACCAATTGTGGTCTGTGACCCCTTCGATTTCTATAAAGATTTGCATACCTTCTTACACTCACTTAAGAGAGAGAAGTTCATAACCGATGCCCATGATGATTTGGTGAGCTGGGTCAGTGACATTCCTGCAGCAATGAAGGCATTTACGCTCTCAATCAAGCCACCCACTTTGATTTAATCTGGGAATAGGCTCAATTCAGATCCTATAGGTTGATAAGAAAATCCTATATTTTTT
>CAXNHI010000041.1:0-6518 GCA_964202195.1 Candidatus Planktophila sp.
CGGTATCCCTGCTATCACATAGGAGTTTGTGTGCTCGCGTTAGTTCTCTCAGGCGCTGAAGGCGACGGTTTCGTCCCGCCAGGCACCAAGGACTTCAACCTTCCTCCAATTATCGAAGGCGTTGAGTGGTTTACCAAGCCAGTACTTCTAGTCATGGTCTCAGTAGTTCTAGTTTCAGTATTTTTCATTCTTTCAGCGCGTAAAGCAGCTGTAGTCCCAAGCAAATTCCAATTTGCAGGCGAGAGCATCTACGGTTTCGTGCGAAATGACCTTGCCAAAGAGATTATTGGCCACGAGTTCATGCGCTTTGTTCCATATCTATTCACACTCTTTGTCTTTATCTTGACCAACAATATTTTCGGAATTGTGCCTTTCCTCCAATTCCCAGCAATGTCACATGTTGCATTCCCATATGTGCTCGCATCTTTCTCATTCTTCGTCTTCCACTATGTCGGTGTTCGCAAGCATGGTCTTGGTAAGTACCTCAAGGACATCGCATTTATGCCAGGTGTACCAAAGCCGGTCTACATTCTTCTCACACCTATTGAGCTAGCTACATTCTTCCTCGTGCGTCCATTGACGCTCTCACTTCGTCTCTTTGCAAATATGTTCGCTGGCCACTTGCTTCTCTTGGTCTTTATCTTGGGTGGCGAGTACATGCTCAATGATTCACATCTGATCATGAAGCTCTTTGCCCCATTCTCATTCTTGTTCGGTATTGCCCTTACATTCTTTGAATTTATGGTGCAGTGCCTACAGGCATACATCTTCACCCTTTTGACCGCTCTCTATATCGCCGGCGCTCTTGCCGACGAGCATTAAGACGGCCAAGTAGTTCAGCACAACAAACCGCACCACCTAACGAAAGGTAAGAAAACATGGAAGGCACACTCAACCTGGTTGGTTTTGGCCTCTCAGCAATTGGTCCAGCTATCGCAACAGGCATGATCTTCGCTGCATATATCAACGGCGTTGCTCGTCAGCCTGAAGCTCGTAGCGTTCTACAGCCAATCGCGTTTCTCGGATTCGCGCTCGCTGAAGCTCTCGCTCTCTTCGGACTAGTTCTCGCATTCGTACTATAAAAATATGCGCACAGTAATCATCGCCGCTGCTGAGGAAGCAAGCCCGTTAGTTCCGCATACCGCTGAACTCATCGTCGGGTTTATTGCTTTCACGCTGCTATTTCTTGTACTTCGCAAAGCTGTCGTTCCAAAGTTTGAAAAAGCTTTCACCGACCGCACCAATGCGATTCAAGGTGGCATTGAACGCGCAGAGAAGGCTCAACTTGAAGCACAGCGTGCTCTAGCTCAATACAACGAACAGCTCTCTAGTGCACGCGAAGAAGCTCAGACACTTCGCGAAGAAGCACGAGTTCAGGGCGCTGCCATCGTTGATGAGCTTCGCGCAAAGGCACAGGATGAAGCCGCTCGAATCACAGCAGCAGCTCACGCATCGATTGAGGCAGAGCGTCAACAAGCAGTGACATCACTTCGCAATGAAGTCGGTGCACTCGCAGTTGAACTCGCATCAAAGATTGTGGGCGAGGCTCTTGAGGATCAAGCGCGTCAGTCACGAATCGTTGATCGTTTTCTAGATGACTTGGAGAAGAGTAAGTAGTGAGAATTCATCTCGGAGGTAGCAGCCGTCAATCACTCGTGATTGCACGCGGCGCACTCGATGTTGCCGTCAAGGGCACAAGTGCTGCAACCGCATCCGAGATTTCTACACACTTATTCTTTGCCGCAGAAGTCTTTGCAAGCAAGACAGCTCTTCGCCGTGCGATCACAGATCCATCGCGAGACATTGCCTCAAAGACTGCTCTGATCAAAGAACTCTTCGGATCAAAGATCGGTAAGGAAGCCTCAGATCTCATCTCTGGCATCGCCGCTCTGCGTTGGTCTGCAGGTAAAGATGTCATCCATGTATTGGAACAACTAGCAATCGAAGCAGAAGCTTCTGCTGCCAATATCAACAATGAACTTGATCGCGTTGAAGATGAACTCTTCAGCACCTCACGTCTACTTGTTGATTCTTCTGAGCTCCGAAGCGCACTCGTAGGTGGTGCCGGTGCAGATCTCAAAGCTCAATTGGTAACAGAGATTCTTTCAAAGAAGGCATCTGCTTCAACGGTAAAGCTTGTTCGCGCACTTGTTACACAGCGTCGCGGTCGCAGCCTTGAGGCAGCCTTTGCTGAATACCTCTTCGGTCTAGCAAATCGTCGCAATCGTCTTATCGCAGTCGTACGTACTGCAGCTCCTATCTCAGATGCTCAGAAGGTTCGCCTCTCTGGTGCGATCGAAAAGCAGGTAGGACAACCAATTCGCGTCAATATCCAAGTAGATCCAACGATTATTGGTGGAGTTTCCATCAAGTTCGCGGATGAACTTATTGATGCAAGTATTTCTAATCGTCTTGCACACGCTGGTCGTGCATTGGCCGGAAAAAACTAAAGGGAGAAACACATGGCAGAGCTAAAGATCCAACCCGATGAAATTCGGGATGCCTTAGCGAATTTCGTTAAGTCATATGATCCAGGCGCGGCAGCACGCGATGAAGTAGGAACAGTAAGCCAGGCAGGCGATGGAATCGCTCGCGTTGAGGGACTTCCTTCAACAATGGCTAACGAGCTCCTGACATTTGAGAACGGAACACTCGGACTCGCACTCAACCTTGATGTGCGCGAAATCGGTGTCGTTATCTTGGGTGGAACCGAAGGAATTGAAGAAGGAACATCTGTTAGTCGCACTGGTGAAATTCTCTCTGTACCAGTCGGCGATGGATTCCTTGGTCGCGTCGTAGATGCACTCGGTCGACCAATCGATGGCAAGGGTGAAATCGTTGCTGAAGCACGTCGTGCACTTGAACTACAGGCTCCCTCTGTTGTTGAGCGCCAACCTGTAAAGGAACCTCTTGCAACAGGAATTAAGGCAATCGATGCGATGACAGCTATTGGTCGCGGACAGCGCCAGTTGATCATCGGCGATCGCCAGACAGGTAAGACAGCAGTTGCTGTTGACACCATCATCAACCAGCGCGAAAACTGGTTGACTGGAGATAAGAAGAAGCAAGTTAAATGTATTTACGTAGCTATCGGTCAGAAGGGTTCAACGATTGCAGCTGTTCGCGGCGCGCTCGAAGAAGCCGGCGCAATGGAGTACACAACAATCGTTGCATCCCCAGCTTCTGATCCAGCAGGCTTTAAGTACCTTGCTCCATATACGGGTTCTTCAATCGGTCAGCACTGGATGTACAAAGGCGAGCACGTTCTTATCGTCTTTGATGATCTTTCAAAGCAAGCTGAGGCTTATCGTTCAGTATCTCTACTTCTTCGTCGTCCACCAGGCCGCGAAGCGTACCCAGGCGATGTTTTCTACTTACACTCACGTCTTCTCGAGCGTTGCGCAAAGCTCTCTGACGAACTCGGCGGCGGATCGATGACAGGTCTTCCAATCATCGAGACAAAGGGAAATGACGTTTCAGCATTCATTCCTACCAACGTAATTTCAATTACCGATGGTCAGTGCTTCCTTGAAACAGATCTCTTTAACGCAGGTGTACGTCCTGCAATCAACGTAGGTATCTCGGTATCTCGCGTGGGTGGATCTGCACAGACAAAGGCGATGAAGAAGATTGCAGGTCGTCTGCGTCTTGACCTCGCACAGTTCCGTGAGCTCGAAGCATTCGCTGCATTCGGTTCAGATCTTGATGCTGTATCAAAGTCACAACTCGAGCGTGGTGCACGCATGGTTGAACTCTTGAAGCAGGGTCAGTACTCACCTTATTCACTCGAGCGTCAGATTGTTTCAATCTGGGCAGGTACTACTGGAAAGCTCGATGACATTGCAGTTGCTGATATTCGCCGTTTTGAATCTGAACTTCTCGACTTTATCGGTCGTGAACGTAAAGAAATCTTTACAGTGATCTCAGAGACTAAGCAGCTTGAAGATGACACTGTTGCAAAGATGGAAGAGGCCGTTGCTTCATTTAAGAAGCAATTCAAATCATCCGTTGCATCAGCAGTAAACGAAGCTGCAGCCGAAGCCCTTGATGGTGAAGCTGCTGAGCAAGTGACCAAGTACGTTCCACCGGCGGCGAAGAAGTAAAAAATGGGTGCCCAACTTCGCATATATCGCCGACGGATGAGATCCGTTAAAGCGACCAAAAAGATCACGAAGGCTATGGAGTTAATCTCTGCCTCTCGTATCGTTAAGGCGCAGCAACGGGTTACAGCGTCAACTCCTTACGCAAATGAGTTGACCCGTGCGGTATCTGCAGTTGCATCATTTTCTTCAACGAACCATCCGCTGACCACACCTTCAGAGAATCCAAAGCGCGCTGCGGTTTTGATTATCTCGGCAGATCGTGGAATGGCTGGTGCGTATTCAAATAATGCGATTAAAGAGGGCGAGCAGCTTGCTGCCCTACTTCGCGAACGCGGATTGCAGACAGCGAGCTTCCTCGTTGGTCGCAAAGCCGTTAACTATTACAAGTTCCGTAACCGCGATATCGCAGGCTCATGGACCGGGTTTTCAGATAACCCAACCTATGAAGATGCGCGCGCGGTTGCAGATGCTCTCATCGCAGCATTTTTGGCTGATGCTCAGACAGATGTCAGCGGTGTTGATGAGATCCATATCGTCTACACCGAGTTCAAATCAATGTTGACTCAGAACGCAATGGCCAAGCGCATGCTGCCACTAGAAGTTGTTGAATCATCAACACCTGCTCCTGCTGGGCTACTGCCTATGTATGAGTTTGAACCAAATGCAGGAGAAGTTCTCAACGCACTTCTTCCTCGCTATATCCAGGCAAGAATCTTCAACGCGATGTTGCAATCAGCTGCCTCTGAGCATGCTGCTCGTCGTCGCGCTATGAAGTCAGCAACTGACAATGCTGATGAGTTAATCAAGTCGCTCACACGACTTGCGAATGCGGCCCGTCAAGCCGAAATTACCCAGGAAATCAGTGAAATTGTTGGCGGCGCAGACGCGTTGTCATCAGCTAGTGCAGGGAGTGAATGATGTCATCAACAGGTAAAGGCCGCGTAGCCCGAGTTATTGGACCGGTGGTGGATATTGAATTCCCCGCGGATTCAATGCCATCGATCTTTAACGCGCTTCACGTAGAGACCACCATGAGTGGAACTACACGTACCTTGACGCTAGAAGTAGCACAGCACATTGGTGACAACCTTGTGCGCGCTATCTCTATGCAGCCAACAGATGGAATGGTCCGTGGTGCCGAAGTAACAGATACTGGCGCTGCGATCTCAGTCCCTGTCGGCGATGTCACCAAGGGTCACGTGTTCAACACACTTGGCGAATCCCTCGACGTTCCAACTTCTTCTCTTGATATCAAGGAGCGCTGGCCAATTCACCGTAATGCACCAGCATTCGATCAGCTTGAGTCAAAGACAGAGATGTTTGAGACCGGTATCAAGGTTATTGACCTTCTCACACCATATGTAAAGGGCGGAAAGATCGGCCTCTTCGGTGGTGCTGGTGTAGGTAAGACTGTTCTTATCCAGGAAATGATTTATCGTGTAGCTGAAAACTTCGGTGGTGTATCTGTATTTGCCGGTGTTGGTGAGCGTACTCGTGAAGGTAACGACTTGTTCCTTGAAATGACAGAGACTGGCGTTATCAATAAGACAGCCTTGGTCTTCGGTCAGATGGATGAGCCACCTGGCACGCGTCTTCGTGTGGCACTTTCTGCACTCACAATGGCTGAGTACTTCCGCGATGTTCAGAAGCAGGACGTTCTCCTCTTCATCGATAACATCTTCCGCTTTACTCAGGCAGGTTCTGAAGTATCAACACTGCTTGGCCGTATGCCATCTGCTGTGGGATACCAGCCAACACTTGCAGATGAGATGGGTCAGCTCCAAGAGCGCATCACATCAACACGTGGTCACTCAATTACATCTATGCAGGCAATTTACGTTCCTGCAGATGACATTACCGACCCAGCTCCACACACAACATTCGCCCACCTTGATGCAACAACAGTGTTGTCTCGTCCGATCTCAGAGCTTGGTATCTACCCAGCTGTGGATCCACTTGACTCAACTTCACGCATCTTGGATCCACGCTATATCGGTGAGCATCACTTCCGTGTTGCAAACCGTATTAAGCAGATCTTGCAGCGTTACAAGGATCTTCAAGACATCATCGCTATCTTGGGTATCGATGAACTTTCAGAAGATGACCGAGTTCTCGTAGGACGTGCTCGTCGTATCCAGCGCTTCTTGTCACAGAACACATTCGTAGCGAAGGTCTTTACAGGTATCGAAGGTTCATTCGTTCCGCTTGTAGACACAATCGCAGCGTTCGAAGCACTTGCAGATGGAAAGTACGATCACCTTCCAGAACAAGCATTCTTCATGTGCGGTGGCCTCGACGATGTTGAGCGCCGAGCTGCAGAATTGGCTAAGTCATAACAATGGCACTTACCGTCGCACTAGTTTCGCCAACACAGAAAGTGTGGAGCGGAGAAGCAACATTTATCTCAGCTCGCAC
>CAXNHI010000042.1:0-6514 GCA_964202195.1 Candidatus Planktophila sp.
TACTTAGCGGCAGTCTTTGCCCACAGTACGACCAAGTTATTTGTAGGTGCGACATAGCTACGAGACTTCTTAGCATCTGCCATCGCCTTCATCTTTGCAGCTGCATATTGTTCGGCATAGCCGTCGATATACCACTGAACGATGGAAGAAGGAACGAACTCTTCAGATTCAGCTTGGAAGATGATCGTTGGCTTTGTGATCTTTCCTGAAAGACCAACCAAACCAGGAATCTTCGCAACAGCTGCTGGATCTGCAGTCTCGCGTGGTGTTGCAGCAAGTGCGCCGATAATGCCCGCAACTGCTGAGTTACCACTGAGTGCAAATGAGTAGATATCAGCATCAGCGGCCACTCGTGCTGCGTAATCGGTCTTTGTATTGTCATAGACCTTTCCACCCGCAAGTAGTTCACCATCTGCGATCAATAGCGTTCCGTAGTTCAGAGTTGCTCCCATATTTTCAAGGATTGCAACTGCTGGAGCTACTGCTAATGGATATGTCTCTGCAGCACCTGTTGGTCCTGAAGTTCCATCCACATGCTTGCTTCGTGTCGAAACGCCAGCCATCAGGCCAACAGTCAACAACGCAGAGCGTGAAGGAATTCCAGCTGCTTGAAGAGCTTTACCGGCTGGGCTAGCAGTATCTGGCCATGCACCTGAAGAAAGACCAGCTGAAAGCTTGCCCAGAACGGTAAGAATCTTACCGATATTTGCATACTGCTCTGTTACACGTGTCGCAGGATCGGTTGAGTATCCACCCACCTTGATTGTTGGATCAAAGAGAGCCTTAAAGCCCCAGAGAGCATCGCCAAAGTACGTCATCAACGCATCTTGTGGATTTGCAGCAGGGCAAGCAAGAATCACGCCATCGACAAGCTCTGGGTGCTTCTCAGCCAACATCTGTGAGTGCATTGCGCCAAGGGACGCGCCCCATGCAATCACAGTCTTTGTTGTTGGGAACTTTGTCTTAAATGTTGCAATCAGTTCCTTGTTAGCAGCAAGTGCTTCAGTGGTGTTAATGCCCTGGCGAGAAAAACCAGAACCTGCAACACCGTAACCAGCAGCCACAAGCTTATTGATGACTGACAAGTCACTTGCGGCAAGTGGTCCAGGCTCTGCAGCGTTGGTCTTTGTGTAAGGACCAACTGGGGCAAGTGTTGCCGGGATATCGATTGGCGGGCGAACTCCGTGTGAATACAAGAAGACCGTGCCATTGAAGTTTGCTGCTGCGATGAATGCATATGGAGCACCATCAGCACCAACACCACCACACTGGGTGACATAACTGGCAGTTGCGCACTGTGGTGCAGCGTTAGCTGCAGTTGGTGCACCGACTACTACTGTTCCAGCAAGTGCTGTTACAGCAAGTACTGAGACGATACGTGACTTAAGTGAGATTTTCATTATTAGAGTCCCTTCGCAGGCATTGCTGGGCGCGTATATGTTGAAAGAACAACAGGGCCCGTACCTGAATCAGTTGTGTAGACGGTGTACTTGCCACCATCAGGTGTCAATGCACCAGTAGGTCCATATGTTCCAACCCAGTAACCAGTTGCACCAATGTGTGCTGTAGCTGAGTACCCGAGTGGAGTGAGGAATGGACTAGCAAAGGTTGAACCCTTTGTCTCAATAACCTTGATCAAACCTGCACGAGTCAAGTTTGCACCAGCTGCCTTAAGAGCTTGAACTACTAGGAAGGCGTTAGACATACCAGCAACAACGTTGTTGTCGAAGGTCTGTGTTGGCTGAGCGGCTGCATAGATTGACTGGAACAACTTGATGTATTCATCAGTTGTATCTGTTGGGGCTGGAGCAAATGAGAAGCCCTTTGCACCGAAGAGAAGTGGGACATAAGCCTTGTTCGTTGCTGCAATTGTTGTTGCATCGCCACCGACTGAACCCAAGACCCACTGAGTCTTAAATCCTGCACCGTAAGCATTTGCAAGCGCTGCAGTCGAAGCAGATGTGACACCGAAGAGAACAGTTACTTCTGCCCCAGCAGTCTTAAGCTTTGAGATCCAGCCAGCACCTGTTGCAGGCAGTGCCTGTGAACCTGATGCGTAAGGAATATATGTATCAAAAGTCAGGCCTGCTGTCTTGAAGCCTGCGAGGGCGTCGCGACCGAAGTCATCATCCTGATAGATGATGGCAATCTTCTTGCCTGCATAGGTTTCCTTGACGTACTTCGCCATAATCTTTGCTTCCATTTGATATGAAGGCAAGATTGAGAATGTTGTTGGGTATGCCTTCTTATCGGCAAAACCGCTCCAGCCTGTATTAACAAAGAGTGAAGGAACTCCGCGCTTTGAAAGCTGTGTTGACGCGGTAAGTGCCTTTGTGCTCGCTGTTCCAAGTGTTCCCACAAGTGCGAAGACCTTGTCACGAAGAATGAGTTCGTTCGCCTTGGCTACGGCAGTTGTTGGGATGTACTGGTCATCTTTGCTCACAAGTGTGATCTTGCGACCATTGACTCCGCCATTTGTATTGACGTAATCAAAGTACGCCTTCATCGCACCTGGGATCTTGTTATATCCAGGAGATGCGATACCTGTCAGCGGTGAAGTTATGCCCAACTTAATTGTTGAAGCAGTGATACCGGGATCTGCCATTTGTGGGTTAAGCGCTTGTGCAGGCACAGTAGCTACTGTGAGAGCTGCAATTGCAAGCACCGCAGAAGTTGTTATCAACTTCCGACGATTGATTCTGATCATTTGATTCCTTCCATCGAGGGCCCTTGCGGGATTTTTTCTTACTTCGTTACTGCCACTTCCGTACTACTTCTTTGTTGACCAAGTTTTGCTGCCAACACGTACTGATATCTCGACTGGGCTATGCGAAGAGTGTCCTCTCTTCGCACGCTTAGCGTGCATCTGTTCAACCGGTCCATTTGGAACGAAGAGAACAGTCAAGATCAGTAACGCGCTCACCAACAATCCTGGCAAGTTCGTGGTGATCGTCTCTGAGCCGTAGCGATTGGCTATCGCTAGGGCGATCTCAGGGATGGCCACCAGAGTCACTGAGCCAATCATGATGCCTCCGAGGGTAGTTACGCCAGAGAGGACGGCGCCTGTCGCGAGAGAAAATGAGAGCGCAAGCGGGAAAACACCGGGTGAGGCGAGGCTAATTGTCATCGCCAGGAGGGCTCCTGCCAGGCCGGCAAGGCCTGCGCTGATCGTGAAGGCTAGAACTTTATTACGCCCCACGTGGATGCCAGCAAGTTCTGCAGCGACATCGTTGCTTCGCACCGCACGCCAGCCACGGCCGTATCTGGAATTGAGAATGTTCCGTAACCAGTAGAGAGTAATGAGAGCAACGGTCCAACTGATCCAGAAGAACCATTTGTACTGTGTGAAATCTTCTCCAAGGGATGCTGGAGGTAATCCGATATCAAAAGAGATGCCTTGTTCGCCACCGAAGATTGAGAATTGGTTTGCAATAGATGGCAGTCCAATAGCCAGCGCAAGAGTTGTTCCCGCTAAATATGGGCCACTCAAACGCGCAGCGGCCAAACCTAAAAGTGCTCCGGCTATTGCCGCAGCCAAAACTGCTACAACAAATGTTAACCATACTGGTGCTTCATAATGAATTCGAGCTAGTGCTGCTGCGAAACCACCGATAGCCAGAAATGCTCCATGGCCAAGTGAGACTTGACCTGAATACCCAATGAGAAGAATCAGAGATGCGATACCAATTGCGTAAACAGCAACAGTTGCACCTTGATAGACACGGAGTTCATCAAGGCGATTACTGATAAGGAAGAGGATGAATCCAAAGAAGATAAAGGTAATAATTGGATGTTTCTTAAGCACGGCGACCTGCCTTAGAACCTAAGAATCCTTGCGGACGAAGAATCAAAACCAAGAGCAAGAGCAAGAATGCGACGATAAAGACAAGTGCTCCACTTATATAGATTTGAACTGCTGCCAGAACCAATCCAAGAATGAGCGCTCCAAGTACTGCACCCGGCAGTGATTCAAGTCCACCGACGACGGCTGCAATAAATCCAAAGACGAGGAGCAAACTAAATTCAAGTGACTCAGGTGAAAGTGCGCCTGTTCCGTTAACAGTCTGCAAGATTCCCGCGGCAGCACCTGCGGCCCCTGCAATCGCCCAACCCAATGTACGGATGCCAGATACTCGAATACCAGCAAGCTGAGCAATCTCTGGAGCATAGGCAGATGCGCGTAAGGCAAGTCCAATATTTGTGTCCTGGAAAACAATACTCACGATGATCATGAGCTCAATTACAAAGAGAAGAACAAAGAGACCCATAGGGCTCATGACAATTGTTGTATCTCCAAATGTAAATCCAACTTTAGAAAGTGGAGCTTCAATCTGCACATCAGCGTGGCCCCAGATAAATCCGATACCCGCACGGATCAAACCGAGAAGTCCAAGAGTTGCGATAATCGGTGCAATTGCAGCAATCGCGCCTTGGGCGCTGTGTTTTTGTAATGTACGCATCAATACAAACTCAATGAATGCGCTAAAGGCTGCGCCTAAGATCATCGCCAGAGGTAGAGCGATCCAGAAATTGCCAACGCGTGCAACGAGTTCATAACCAATGTAGGCAGATAAGAGCGCCATTCCTGCCTGTGCAAAGTTAACAACGCGAGTGGATCGCCAGACTAGAACCATCGAAATCGCCATCAACGAGTAGATTGAAGCCGCGCTAATTCCAATCAAGACCATATCCAGAAATTGCTTCATGGCGCTCCCCCTAGAATCCCAAGTAAGCAGTGCGAACTGCTGGGTCGGCGATAAGGTCGGATGCTTTTCCGCTTGCTGCAATGGTTCCTAGATTAAGAACAACACCAGAATCTGCAATCTTCAGCGCACCCATTGCATTTTGTTCAACGAGAACCACAGTCACGCCCATTGAATCAACAATGTGTCGAATCGATTGAAAGATTTGTTCGATAACAAGTGGAGCCAAACCAAGGGAAGGTTCATCAAGAAGTAAAAGTGCAGGGCGTGACATATATGCACGGCCAATAGCGAGCATCTGTCGCTCGCCACCTGAGAGAGTGTCAGCAAGTTGCTTGCGACGTTCTCCAAGGCGAGGAAAGAGGGTAAAGACTTCTTCTTTTGTTGCCCAAGCTTCATCACGATTACGGCGCCAGAGTGCACCAAGATCAAGATTCTCTTCAACAGTTAATTGCGCAATAACAGATTTGCCTTCAGAGACATGAGAGACACCTTGTCTGACATGATGTTCTGGTTTTCCATGCAACAGGTTGTGATCTAACCAGGTGGCAGTACCGTTTTCAGCGCTCTTTAAACCTGAGAGCGTGCGCATCAACGTGGTCTTACCTGCACCGTTAGATCCGATGACAGCAGCTAGTTGGCCTTTTTCAACAGAGAAGGAGATGTCATCAATTGCGCGAATAGCTCCGTGGGCAACGGTGAGGTTATTAATCTTTAACATCAGACCACCCCGGTTCCGAGGTAGGCAGCGATGACGGCAGGATCACGGCGAACTGTCTCCGCGCTTCCGCTGGCGATTACTTCACCAAAGTTAAGAACATAGAGTTGATCACAGACGCTCATAACAACATCCATGTGGTGCTCAACGATAAGGATCGACATTGCAGAGCGAAGATTGCGAATCAGATCGTTCATCCAATCGATATCTTGCGCACCGAGTCCACCCGCTGGTTCATCGAGCATAAGGATTGTCGGCTCGCTCACAAGTGCGCGAGCGATCGCAACGCGCTTCGTATCGGGATATGAAAGAGAGTCTGCACGCTTATCTGAAAGGCTGCCAGCATAAACGCGCTCGAGCGCCCAATGTGCACGTCCGCGAAGCGCACGTTCATCTCTCTTGTTTCGGCCAAAACCTGCCGAGATCAACCCTGTCTTAGAAAACTTCTGCGCACCAATCATGACATTTTCAGCCACCGTCAGATCTGGAAAAAGCCCGACACCTTGAAGAGTACGAGAAATTCCAAGGGAAGTTAAATCATGCGTTGCTGGCCAGTCATGTGCTTGGCCGTTGAGTGCCAAAGTTCCAGAGGTTGGCTTTACAAGACCACAGATTGCATTGAAGAGAGTTGTCTTGCCCGCACCATTTGGACCGATAAGGCCGACGACTTGATTGCTCTCTAGATTGAGAAAGACATCATCGAGTGCTCGCAATCCACCAAATTCAACGGTGAGGTTGGAGATAGAGAGTAGAGAATTCGAACTCACATCTTCTCCTACTCTTTCGCCGGCGAACTGGATCGGTAGATTCTAGGGACTCGAGAGCCAATTCGTGTAACTATCTCGTAATTAATTGAGCCAGATGCGCTGCCCCAGTCCTCGGCCGTGTATCCCCCAGCTATTCCATCGCCAAAAACTTCAACCCATTCACCTGATATTGCCGGCGAATCCGGACCTAAATCAACGACAAACTGATCCATTGAAACTCGTCCAATTATTGGAGCACGTCTTCCATAAACAAATATTCCAGCACCTTGTGCACTTCTTGGAATGCCATCGGCATATCCCATCGCAACAATTCCAAGCTTGGTATC
>CAXNHI010000043.1:0-6436 GCA_964202195.1 Candidatus Planktophila sp.
TTATCGAGTGCTCCGCCTCCGCGCTCACGAAGAATGTCAAGGAAATTTGGTTGCGTCATAGTTGAGGAGTTTATACCTAAGATATGGGTCATGGCTAAGAACGAGAAGAGACTCCTTCTCATTGATGGTCACTCCATGGCCTACCGAGCTTTTTTCGCTCTTCCGGCAGAGAACTTCACTACTGCAACCGGCCAACACACCAATGCCATCTATGGTTTTGCAACGATGTTGATCTCACTACTTAAAGATGAGAAACCTACCCACGTCGCCGTGGCCTTTGATGTATCACGTAAGACTTTTCGAACCGAAATTTTTCCTGAGTACAAAGCAAATCGTGCAAAAACACCAGATGAGTTTCGATCGCAGATGTCTTATCTCAACGATCTCGTCACTGGTTTTGGCATTACACAGTTTGCAGTGGAAGGTTTTGAAGCCGATGACATTATCGCCACCCTCGCCACTCGTGCAGAACGCGATGGCTTCGACGTCCTCATCTGTACAGGGGACCGAGATAGTTTCCAGCTCGTTACAGAATCGATCACCGTTTTATATCCCAAGCGTGGCGTGAGTGAGATGGCGCGCATGACACCCCAAGCTGTGATTGATAAGTATCAGATGACACCAACGCAGTATCCAGATTTTGCCGCACTGCGCGGAGATCCCAGCGATAACCTCCCATCAATTCCGGGGGTAGGTGAGAAGACTGCAGCTAAATGGATTATTGAATATGGATCCTTGGAGAAGTTACTTGAAAAAGCAGATGAAGTCAGTGGCAAAGTTGGTATCGCTCTACGCGAAAACATTGAGAGTGTTAAGCGCAATCGTGAGTTAACGCAGCTCATTCATACAGTTGATATCGAAGCTAATCCTGCAGCACTGGCATGGTCGGGGGTAGATATCTCCGATCTCGCTCCGCTTCTTGAAACACTCGAGTTTAGGACACTCAAAGATCGTCTCTCCGTCATTGCAATCGCTGGATCACACGATGAAACACCCGCGGCCACTTCAATCTTCCCACGCGAACTAGATCAAAAGGTTCTGACACCTGTTGAGATGAGTGCAAAGATTGCTAAACATGGTGGGGAGATAGCACTCTCTTACAAAATCGCGGACGAGGTATTGCATCGCTACGCCGTAGCTCTCTCGCCGGACGAGGTTTATGTAGTGCACTCCAGTGACATTGGCTCATGGGGTGCTGATGCGAATATTCCTAAGATCGTTCATGATGGCAAGACACTTTCTCGGATGCAAGAAATTGAAGGCATCATCTTTGATACCAGCCTTGCTGCCTATGTCCTTAACCCAGGTGTACGAACGCATGAAATCACCGATCTGCTTGAACGTTATGGCGATGGTTCGACGTTAGATCTGACTTCCCCTGAAAGTTCGGTCGCATCTTCGGCTTCACAACTCTTCACTTTAAGAACTTCATTGGCTCAAGAGTTGAAGTCTCGTGGCGTGGACGGTCTTCTCTATGATCTCGAACTTCCCATCGCACACCTTCTTGCAGTGATGGAGCGCAGGGGAGTAGCCGTCGATAGCAAGAAGCTCGCCGATCTCTTGCAGTACTTTGAATCTGAAGTATCGGCGCAGACCAAAGTAGCGCACGATTCAGTGGGACATGAATTTAATGTGGCATCTCCTAAGCAGCTGCAGGTTGTGCTCTTCGAGGAGCTGGCGCTACCAAAGACAAAGAAGATTAAGACTGGCTTTACTACCGATGCTGAAGCTTTAGCTTGGCTCTTCGCAAAATCTCAGCACCCCGTATTGGCAGCGCTGCTTCGCATTCGTGAAACAAAGAAACTTGCAACGACAATCGAAGGTTTAATAGCTGAGATTGCATCCGATCAACGTATCCATACTCACTTTGCACAGACTATTACTGCGACAGGTCGACTCTCATCAGTAGGTCCAAATCTGCAGAACATCCCGGTTCGTACCGAAGAGGGGCGCAAAATTCGTGATTGCTTCATTGCTGGCAAAGGCTTTGATCAACTCATCACTGCAGATTACAGTCAGATCGAGATGCGCATCATGGCCCACTTATCAAATGACAAACATCTTCTTGAGGCTTTCTCGTCAGGGGAAGATCTGCACGCAACAGTTGCCGCTGAGGTCTTTGGAGTTGCTGCTACCGACGTGGATCCAGAGATGCGTCGCCAGATTAAGGCGATGTCCTATGGACTTGCCTACGGCCTTAGCTCTTACGGACTTGCAGTCCAGCTCGATCTTTCACCACCTGCAGCGCAAGATCTTATGGATCGTTACTTCCTTCGCTTTGGAGGCATCAGAGATTATTTGAAGAACGTTGTTGAGGAAGCGCGCAAGGTCGGATATACCGAGACGGTATTAGGTCGTCGCAGATATTTGCCCGATCTTATGCAGGACAATCGCGTACGTCGCGAAATTGCAGAGCGGATGGCTTTGAATGCACCTATCCAAGGCTCAGCTGCTGACATCATTAAATTAGCAATGCTCAATGTGCAGAAGGCCCTCGTAGCCGAAGGATTGCGTTCTCGATTGCTACTGCAGGTTCATGACGAGTTAATTCTTGAGAGTGTGACGGAAGAGGTAGAGATTGCGACAGAGATTCTTCGTCGCGAGATGGGAAATGCGTACCCTCTTAAAGCACCGCTCGATGTCAATGTAGGTGTAGGAATGAGCTGGAATGAAGCAGCTCACTAATACTTAAGTATTGAGATTTGAGTTATCAGCCATCGCAGCAAGATCTTCTTCATCTGTTGGGAGATCATTTGCAGCAGAGAGTCTGCCCTTGCCGATGCTGAGAATAAGGAAACCAAAAAATAACATCAGTGGCAGCATTGCTAAACCAACGCGGGGAAAAAAGTACTCGGAGACAACTCCGCCGACTGCAGCGCCAACTGCCATGAAAGAACCTTCGACGCTCCAAATCCAACCAAGTGATGATGTTTGTGAACCCTTAGGTCGGACAGCTTCTAGTACTTCAAAGTAAAAAACTTGCACCGCTCCGCCGACAAATCCAATTGACGCTCCAACTACCGCCATCGTCCAATCTGGATTGGTGATTACTACTGGGATGCAGGTAAGAAACCAGAAGAAGTATGCGCGTCGCAGCGCTGGCAGTGGTGCTAATTTCTTTGATACCAAACCACCAAGTAACCCACCTATAACTGTTGCAACACCAAAGGATGCAAAGATCCAAGCAACGCGGTGGGGGACACCTTCTTGCGTTGCAAATGCCGGAACAGCCACATCGAAGACTCCCCAACCGAATCCGATAAAGCAACCCTCAAACATGAGCAACTGCATGGCGCGGTTCGCAAAGAGATTTCCTTGATCCTTAACCTTCTTCTCTGGAATCCAGTTTCGAGAGACCGGCGTCAGGGCTAGTCCGATGCCTCCGATAAACATAAATGCTGCAACAACATCAAGAGCGAGAAAAGAGCGACTGGATAAGGCAAGTGAGGTAACTATTACAGGGCCAATAACACTCGTCGAACTCATCATTGCTGAATCGAAAGCGTATGCGGTACGTAGATACGAGTCTGGAACGAGATCTTTCCAGAGTGGACGCACAGATAGATTAATGGGTGGTGCAGTGATGCCAAGAATAAATGCAGTGATGAGGATAGATCGTGAAGTCTCCATAGTGTTCAGTGTCAGGATCAGAGCAGAGTAAGCAGGTACCAAAATTCGTATGACCCACTTTTGGCCCCATCTATCCATCACTGAGCCGCGGATGCCGGCAGTCAGCGATCCAGCGAGAGAATTTAATCCGATTGCAAAACCGGCGATGGCAACGGAACCAGTTTCCTGTTCGGCTTTGAAGAAAATTCCAAGACCGATCATTCCGTAGGCTACGCGTGCTGGGAATGCGGCTATTCCCAAAGAGATCACTTGAGGGAAGGCAAAGAGTTCCCGATAGCGCTTCATAGTCAGTGATTCTATGCGGGGATTTGCTCCGCCACACCTCATCCGCGTACCCTTCACCTGTTCTTCAGGCAAATAGCCTGAGTCCTATTAATTAACTATCCCTACGGAGCTCACTTGTCTACATCACCAGTAATTGCAGTAAATGACATTGGATCGGCTGAAGATTTTCTAGCAGCAATCGAAGGCACAATCAGAAATTTCAACGACGGAGATCTCGTCGAAGGTACAGTCGTTCAGATAGATCGCGAAGAAGTACTTCTTGATATTGGGTACAAAACAGAAGGTGTTATCCCTTCACGCGAACTCTCAATCCGCCACGATGCAGATCCAAATGACATTGTTAAGGTTGGTGACAAGGTAGAAGCTCTTGTTCTTCAGAAAGAAGATAAAGAAGGACGCCTCATCCTCTCTAAGAAGCGTGCTCAGTACGAGCGTGCATGGGGAGAGATCGAAGGCAAGAAGGAACGCGACGAAGTTGTTGTAGGAACAGTTATTGAAGTTGTTAAGGGTGGACTTATCGTTGATATCGGTTTGCGTGGATTCTTGCCAGCATCACTGGTTGAAATGCGCCGCGTTCGTGATCTCACACCATATATTGGTAAGCAGGTTGAAGCTCGCATCATCGAACTCGACAAGAACCGTAACAACGTAGTTCTCTCACGTCGCGCATTCCTTGAGCAGACTCAATCTGAATCACGAACAACATTCCTCAACCAGCTCCAAAAGGGTCAGGTCCGCACAGGTGTTGTTTCATCTATCGTTAACTTCGGTGCATTCGTTGACCTCGGTGGCGTAGATGGTCTTGTCCACGTATCAGAGCTTTCATGGAAGCACATCGACCACCCAGGCGAAGTTGTCGAGGTAGGAGATGAAGTTACTGTTGAAGTTCTTGAAGTTGATTTTGAGCGTGAGCGCGTCTCACTCTCACTCAAGGCGACACAGGAAGATCCATGGCAGGCATTTGCTCGCACACACACAATTCATCAGGTTGTTCCAGGTGTTGTTACTAAGCTTGTTCCATTCGGCGCATTCATTCGCGTTCACGAAGGAATCGAAGGACTTGTACATATCTCTGAGTTAGCAGAACGCCACGTAGAAATTCCTGAGCAGGTCGTTGCAGTTGATGATGAGCTATTCGTCAAGATCATCGATATTGATCTTGAGCGTCGTCGCATATCACTCTCATTGAAGCAAGCTAATGAAGGTACCGAAGTTGAGATCGAGGCATTCGATCCAACACAGTACGGAATGGCTGCTCGTTATGATGCAGAAGGAAACTTTATCTACCCAGAAGGTTTCGATCCTGAAACTCAGGAGTGGAAGCCAGGACATGACTCACAACGCGAAGAGTGGGAGCGTCAGTACCAGGAAGCACAAGTGCGATTCTTAGCTCACAAGAAGCAGAAGGCAGAGGCGAAGGTTGCCGATGCTGCCGGAGCACCAGCTGATGCACCAGTTGAAGTACCTGCAGAAGAGACTTCTGAATAAATTATCGTAAGTAAGAAAGCCTCACACGTCGATCGTGTGGGGCTTTCTTTATTTCATAACGTCACAGGTAGGCTCTACACATGAAGATAATCGCGCTCACCGGTGGAATTGGTGCCGGCAAGTCAACGGTTGCTCAGTTCTTTAGTGAGCTCGGAGCCAGCGTTGTAGATGCTGATCATCTTGCTCGGATCGCGATTGAACGCGGTAGTGCAGGTTTTGATGAAGTTATCGCGCGCTTTGGTGAAACAATTTTGGCTAACGGAGACATCAACCGTAAAGCACTTGCAGAGATCGTCTTCTCAGATCCTGCAGCAAAAAGTGATCTTGAAGGAATTATTCATCCCCGCGTCCAGAAACTCTTTGCACAAGCGATTATTGATAATGAACCTACTGCTTATCTTATTTATGAGATACCGCTTTTGGTTGAAACTGATGCCTCAAGCAAGTTTGATTTTATTGTTACCGTGGAAGCCGATGAAGATCTTCGGATTGAGCGGTTATTGACTCGAGGAATGTTCATCACTGATATCAAGGCCCGCTTGGCTAGCCAGGCCCCATCGCAGGCACGTATCGATATCGCAGATGCGGTCATTGTTAACGACGGAGATGAGGACCATCTTCTGCGTCAGGTGGAAAATCTCTGGGAGGGGCAAATTGCTGACCTCTCATCAGAGGGGTCTCGCTAGTAGGCTACCGACGTGTCCGACAATGGTGATCTCACCCGCATCAATTCTCCCTTTCAAGTGATCTCTGACTATGTACCTGCCGGAGATCAACCTCAAGCTATCGAAGAGATTGCGCAACGAATCAACGCTGGCGAGAGGGATGTTGTACTTCTAGGAGCAACCGGCACAGGAAAGTCGGCAACAACAGCGTGGCTCATCGAGCGACTACAGCGCCCAACGTTGGTCTTAGCGCCTAATAAGACACTCGCCGCTCAGCTTGCAAATGAGTTCCGAGAGCTATTGCCTAATAACGCAGTTGAATATTTCGTCTCCTATTACGACTATTACCAACCAGAAGCCTATGTACC
>CAXNHI010000044.1:0-6410 GCA_964202195.1 Candidatus Planktophila sp.
GAGCACACTGATGAACTTAAGGCTGCAACAATTCTTGATGAGGTTCTTGCTTCATAACGCAAGAAGTCCCCATGATCGCTGCCATCATTGCTGCTGCAGGTAGTGGCGAACGCTTCGGAAGCACAATTCCTAAAGCGCTGATCTCACTTGGAGATCGCACACTTATTGAACATGCTCTGGCATCCCTTTCTGCAGTTGTTGATGAGATAGTAATTACCGCACCTGCCGGCCATGAAGATGCAATCCGCGCCATCGCAGCAGATCGCGCCACAGTTGTTACTGGCGGATCGACTCGTAGCGAAAGCGTTCGCATCGGATTGGCTGCCATCTCACCAACTGCCGAATATGTCTTGGTACACGATGCAGCGCGCGCACTAGCAAGTAGTGATTTAGCCCGCCGCGTCATTACAGCACTTCGCGCAGGTGAAGTTGGCGTTATTCCTGGCTTGCCGCAGGTGGATACAGTCAAGGTTATTGATGGCGATGGATATGTGACTTCAACCCCAGATCGCGCACCACTTCGTCGCGTACAGACACCACAAGGTTTTGCTTATGATCTTTTAAAGAGAGCTCACCAGAGTAAATCTGATGCAACAGATGATGCCGCTCTGGTTGAACACCTGGGCGTACGCGTTAAAGTCATTGCAGGTGAAGAGCGTGCCATCAAGATCACAACTCCATCTGATTTAGCAATAGCTCTGCAATTCCTCGGTAACACTCATGACTTCTCAACCGGTGTTGGTGTTGATTCACATGCCTTTGCTGATGGTCGCCCACTTCACTTAGCTGGTCTTTTCTGGCCTGATGAAATCGGCGTAGAAGGACATTCAGATGGTGACGTTGCAGCGCATGCAATCTGCGACGCACTCTTTGCCGCTTCTAATCTCGGTGATCTTGGCAGCAACTTTGGAACATTGCGTCCAGAATATGCCGGTGCAAGTGGCGCACAGTTACTGCAAGAGACAGCTCGTCTTGTGCATGCTGCTGGATATTCGATCTCACATGTCTCAGTGCAGATCATCGGCAATCGTCCAAAGATTGGCGCACGACGAGTTGAGGCAATCGCGGCACTTTCTGCAGCCCTTGGCGGTGCCGATGTTGCACTTCTTGCAACGACAACCGATGGACTTGGCCTTACAGGTGAAGGCAAAGGCATCGCGGCCATTGCTTCTGTGTTGATTACCAAGAATTAATCCGTTTTTTCACAAGGTAGACTTAGCTCATGAGTTCGCTATCGTTATATGACACCCTCACGCGAACCACTTCTCCCTTTCTTCCACTTAAGGCTGGTGAAGTGGGGATCTATCTCTGCGGCGCCACCGTGCAGGCTCCTCCTCATATTGGCCATGTTCGCTCTGGAGTGAACTTCGATATTTTGCGACGCTGGCTCACCGAGAGTGGTTATAACGTCACTTTTATTCGCAACGTGACAGATATTGATGACAAGATTTTGCATAAGGCAGTCCACGAAGAGATGCCGTGGTGGGCAGTTGCCATGAAATACGAGCGCGAATTTAGCAATGCCTACGCAGCCCTCAATGTCCTGCCTCCTACCTACGAGCCACGTGCAACGGGGCATGTGACTCAGATGATCGCATTGATGGAGATCTTGATTAAACGAGGGGCTGCATATGCTTCTGGCAATGGTGATGTCTATCTTGAAGTTCGCAAGTTAAAGTCTTATCTCACCTTGTCGCGACAGAACGTTGATGATCTACAGAGCACAGCCGATACTGATGAAACATTTAAGAGAGATCCGCGTGACTTTGCGTTATGGAAAGCTGCAAAGGCTGGAGATCCATCATGGCCAACTCCGTGGGGTCCAGGACGTCCTGGATGGCATCTTGAATGCTCTGCAATGGCACATGCCTATCTTGGTGAAAGTTTTGATATTCACGGTGGTGGACTTGATTTAATTTTCCCTCATCACGAGAACGAGATTGCACAATCTGAAGCAGCAGGTTATGGATTTGCAAAGCGTTGGTTACATAATGCGTGGGTTACAGCTTCCGGTGAGAAGATGAGTAAGTCACTGGGTAATTCGCTGCAAGTGCAAGAGCTATTAAAGAGTGTTCGCGGTATTGAACTTCGCTGGTATCTCGGTGGTGCGCACTACAGATCAATGCTTGAGTTTTCACATGAAGCACTCGCCGAATCAGCAATTGCATTTGGGCGAATCGAATCATTCTTGAATCGTTCTGTTGAAATACTTGGTGTTCTACCTACTCCTGTTATCAGCGATGGCTTTGCCGCTGCGATGAATGATGATTTAGCTGTCCCACAAGCACTTGCGGGGATCTCAGAGTCGCTTCGCCTTGGAAATATCGCAATTACTGCAGGAGATAAGAGCGGTATCGCACAATCGGCCAACGAGATTCGCGGAGCACTTGAGATTCTTGGATGCGATCCATTTGATAGCGCTTTTGCAGCAGGAGGATCTGAGGATCTCACGACAGCTCTAGATGGAACTATTAAGTTAGCCTTAGAACAGCGCGAGGCCGCACGATTGCGTAAAGATTTCGCTGCAGCCGATACGATTCGCGATGGCTTGATAGCACTGGGAATTACTATTGAAGATAGCGCACAAGGGCCACGATGGTCGATCACACGAAGTGAGAGTAAATAAATGGCCGGTAATTCAAAACCACGTGGCGCAGTGCGCGGATCTAAGAAGGGTCCTTCAACAGGATCTGGCGGAAATAATAAGCGTCGCCTTGAAGGTAAAGGTCCAACACCAAAGGCTGAAGACCGTCCTTATCACGCAGCTGCAAAGCGCAAGAAAGCTGCTGAAAAGAAAGATGGAAAGCGCACTGGAACTTCGTCCCCTCGTGCCGGCACGGCACCTCGTGCAGGTGCATCACCTCGTGGACGTAGTGAGAAGCCAAAGGGCGAGATTGTCTCTGGTCGTAACGCAGTTCTTGAAGCACTTCGCGAAAATGTACCTGCGACAGAGCTCATCGTTGCGCGCAGCATTGATGTAGATGATCGCGTTGCTGAATCTCTTAAGTTAGCGCTACATCATGGACTTAACATCCGCGAAGTACACCGTGCTGAGATCGAAAACATTAACGCTAATAGCCAAGGAATTATTCTGGCAATTAAGCCTTATCAATATTCAAGTTTCCAAGAGATTGCAGAGCAAGCAAATCATCCAATGATGATCATTGCACTCGATGGTGTGACAGATCCACGTAACCTTGGCGCAATAGTTCGAAGCGCATCAGCCTTTGGCGCTGCAGGTGTTGTGATGACTGAGCGTCGGGCTGCTGCAATGACTGCGGCTGCGTGGAAATCTTCCGCTGGAGCAGCTGCACGCCTTCGTGTTGCACAGGTAACAAATCTTGCTCGCACCATTGAAGATGCTCAAAAATTAGGTTGTTTTGTAGTCGGACTTGATGGCGAAGCAGATGTCACTTTGAGTGAGATGAAAGTTGCTAAGGAGCACCTCATGATCGTTGTCGGAAGCGAAGGTAAAGGACTTTCACGTCTTGTGCGTGAAAAGTGCGACCTCGTAGTCTCTATTCCAATTATGGCTAGTACGGAATCTCTCAACGCAAGCGTTGCAACATCTATTGCAATGTTTTGGGTAGATGAGCAGCGCCGTAAGAAGTAGGTATGGGAAGAGATGATCTATAACCGTTTAGTTGTCTGCGGTGATTCCTATAGCGAGGGAATGACTGATGAGAAAGTCGATGGCCACTATCGTGGTTGGGCAGATCGTATTGCTGATGGATTGGCTAAAAAGTCACCAACATTTACCTATGCAAATTTAGCTGTTCGCGGAAAATTATTACCTCAAGTAATTGCAGATCAAATTCCGGTTGCACTTACCTATGTCACTGGCCCCGAAACGCTCATCTCTTTCCATGCCGGTGCAAATGATGCCCTTCGCCCCGGATTTGATCAGGCGTTAGCTAAGGAGCGCTATCAAAGTGCAGTGCGAACCTTGGCGGCTAGTGGTGGCACTATTATGTTATTTACCGTCCTTGAAGATACTGGGAACTCAGGTCGAGGATCTAAACTCTGGCAAGAGCGATTCGGAACCTTTAATAAGGGAGTTCGCGAAGTGGCTGCTGAGGTCGGTGCAATCATTATGGATGCAAATAGTGAACGCTTCTTTAGCGATAAGCGGTTTTTAGCATTTGATCGGCTGCACTTAAATACATTGGGACATAGTCGATGTGCAGATGCGATTTTAGAGAAACTCGGATATGAATTCGATGCAGGCTGGCGAACACCTTTGCCGCCAGCTAAACCAACGTCGTGGATAAAAGAACGCGCGATAGGTTTCTTGTGGTTCTTTACATTTGCACTGCCCTGGGTTATCCGTCGCCTACGTGGTCGTTCATCAGGGGATGGGCGAGTAGGTAAGTATCTAACGCCCATTTCATGGCCACAACGATGAAATTCTCTCTCAGTGCGTTCGTACGTAACCTTGCGTTCACTCAAACCTTAAACACTAGTAGTGTGGCCAAGATGCAGAACTTAACCGATCGTGAGATTAGCTGGCTTGCATTCAATCAGCGCGTATTGGAACTAGCTGAGGATAAGTCTCTTCCTTTACTGGAACGAGTTCGCTTTCTTACAATCTTTTCATCAAATCTTGATGAGTTTTATATGGTCCGCGTTGCATCAGTCCTGCGTAAGATCGAAAACAACATCTCGACAGTTAACTCAGCTGGGTATGCCCCGCAAGAGCTGCTCACAGAGATCTCTCGCATCGCTAAAGATTTAGTCGCTCACCAATATCGTATCTTTGAACAGGATCTTCGCCCTGCTCTTGCGCACGAGGGTATAGAGCTCATCACCTGGAAAGATTTGAAATCTGACGAGAAGTCACATCTGCAGGAGCTCTTTAAGAGTCGAATCTTTCCAGTACTTACCCCATTAGCTGTTGATCCATCACACCCGTTCCCATATATCTCCGGGCTATCCCTTAACTTGGGCGTTCGAGTGATTAATCCTGACACTAAAGAGAAATTCTTTGCGCGAGTAAAAGTTCCACCAATTTTGAGTCGCTTGATTCCAACAACTGAGAACTCAACACGATTTATTCCTCTTGAAGATCTCATCGCCGAAAATCTAGGCCAACTCTTCCCTGGCATGGAAATTGTCGGTCACCTCACATTCCGAGTGACACGAAATCAGGATCTGGAAATCGATGAAGATGATTCAGAAGATCTTTTAACCAGCCTAGAACAAGAGCTCTTACTTCGACGCTTTGGCCCACCAGTGCGACTTGAAGTAGAAGAAGGTGTAAACCAAGAGCTACTTGAAATGCTTATGGAAGAGCTAGAAATTGATCCACTCAACGTGTTTCGTGCTGGCCACCCTGTGAACTTGCAAGATTTAGGGAAGATCGCGGATCTGAGTATTGCATCGCTGCACTACCCACCTTTCTCTTCCAAGACTCCTCGAGTGCTCGCTGGCATTGATGAAGAGGATCATGACGTTTACTTCTCCGCGCTGCGCCAAGGCGAGATTTTGCTTCACCATCCGTACGACTCATTTACCAACTCTGTAGTGGAATTTCTCAATCATGCAGCTACAGACCCTAAAGTCTTAGCGATTAAGCAAACGCTCTATCGCACTTCTGGTGATTCACCCATCATTGCTGCACTCATCGAAGCAGCCGAAGCTGGCAAACAGGTCCTAGCAGTAATTGAAATCCGTGCACGCTTTGATGAGCAGGCGAATGTGCGTTGGGCTAGAAAACTTGAAGCAGCAGGAGTACACGTCGTCTATGGGCTTATGGGTCTTAAGACACATGCCAAACTCTCGCTCGTAGTTCGAGACGAGCAGAGTGGTATTCATCGCTATGCCCACATAGGTACAGGAAATTACAATCCAAAGACGGCTCGCATTTACGAGGATCTTGGAATTCTTAGCTCGGACGAAGTACTCACAGAAGATCTCACGAAACTCTTCAATCAGCTCTCTGGTTTTGCGCCACAATCTGCATATTCGCGTTTGCTAGTCGCACCAAGAACACTACGCTCCGGTTTACTTGAGAAAATTGATCGCGAAATCGTTCATGCACGTGCAGGTAAACCAGCGCATATACGACTCAAGCTCAATTCAATTTTAGATGAAGAGTTTTGTGCAAAGTTCTACGAAGCATCGCAAGCAGGTGTAAAGATTGAGCTCTTAGTCCGCGGAATCTGCTCAGTTCAAGCTGGCGTTGAAGGATTCTCTGAGAATATAACTGCTCGCTCAGTATTAGGGCGTTTCCTCGAGCACTCACGCGTTTTCTACTTCCTCAACGATGGAGATCCTGAGTACTGGATCGGATCAGCGGATTTAATGCATCGAAATCTTGACCGCAGAGTCGAATGTCTCGTTCGAATCTTTGACCCCGCCCATGTCGCACAACTCGAAGAGATTTTAAATATTGGTATGTCAGATCAGAC
>CAXNHI010000045.1:0-6376 GCA_964202195.1 Candidatus Planktophila sp.
GTTTGGAACAAAGGCGAACTTACCCGTAACCTAGGGCAATAGCCACAGGAAATAAATAACGTTTCTGTGACACTAGATGGACACTTCGAGAGAAGTAAGAACACTCTTTTGCGGGAGTGGTGAAATGGCAGACACGCAGGTCTTAGGAACCTGTGTCTTCGGACGTGCGGGTTCAAGTCCCGCCTCCCGCACCAGTATTAGTAGTTATCACAAGCGAGTAGGAATATTTCATGGCTAAACCATCGCGAGCCAAAGTTAAAAAATTGCAATCAGAGGCGATGAAGGCTGCAGCTGAGCGTCGTGCTGAGAAAAGTGCAAGCAAATCTGTTGGTACGCGAGGCGAAGTTGTGCCCGATCCGTATTCGGAAGTTGATCAAGAATGGGTCGCACTAGGAATTAGCGCACCGGCGCGACGAGCTCTTATTGATGAGGGTTACTACTCACTGCCTGACTTACGCAAGGCATCGCTGAAGGCATTGAAGGAAGTGCACGGGATCGGTCCCAATGTGATTCGAATTCTTGTGGCAGAGATGAAGAAACAAGATATTGCCTTTAGAAGTAATTAAGAGGCGGTTGATTCAGACTCTCGCTTAACCAAAACTTCTGCGATGAGGTGGCCAAGGATTGCACCAAGTAGCTGCGCTGCGATAAAGACTGGAACCGAAGCAATTGCTATTCCAGCAAAAGAATCAGTCAATGAGCGTCCTAAAGTAATCGCAGGGTTAGCAAAACTTGTTGAAGATGTGAATACGTAGGCTCCGCCAATCCATAATGGAACAAGCCAGAATGCGTTCTCACCGCGTCCTTGATTTTTGGCGATAAAGATCGTTGCGATCAATCCGGCAGTTGCGACGACTTCACTTAAGAAAAGCCAACTTCCATCGCGAGTTGTAGTCGATAGATCTATAAGTGCGCGATTAAAGAGTGCGTGGGAGAGGATCGCACCCGATGCTGCTCCTGCCACCTGTGCGAGGGTGAAGGTAAGCAGGTGAAGTGCAGATAACTCTTTACGAAGGAATGCAACCAAGAGAACGGCTGGATTGAAATATGCACCACTGACTGGTGCAAGTAACCAGATCGCAAGGGCAAGGATTAAGACTGTGGCAAAGGTATTAACAAATAATTGAAGAAGAACATCGCGAGTAAGAACTTGCGCCATGATTCCAGAACCAATGACGGTGGCTGTGATGAGGGCGGTACCTAAGTACTCAGCTAAGTGAGCGCGAAGCTTCATCTGCTTAGGCTAGCAACTCTGCCAGGAGATTTTCTACGCGGACTTTGATTTCATCACGAATAATTCGAACACTCTCAATACCTTGACCAGCGGGATCTTCTAGAACCCAATCTTCATAGCGCTTGCCTGGATAGAACGGGCAGGCATCCCCGCAGCCCATTGTGATCACTGCATCGGATTGCTGCACCGCTTCAGGTGTAAGAACTTTTGGCGAGTTATGTGAAATATCTATGCCGACTTCAGCCATCGCTGCTACCGCAACCGGATTAATTGAATCCTTTGGTGCAGATCCAGCAGATAAGACTTCAACACGACCTTCTCCTAAGTGCGTCATAAATCCTGCCGCCATCTGCGAGCGACCTGCGTTATGCACACAGACAAAGAGAACGCTGGGCTTATCTGAAGGAGTTGAAGGAGGAGAATGAGATGGATCAGAAGTAGTCATGCCCGAGAGAATATCTCCCGGGCATGAACTATCAGTGAATTACGGGTTAATTCAGGAACGAAAGTCCCACTAATAGAGCGCCAATGACAGTCACGACCGCCATTCCCGCTCTGCTGGCTAAGAATTTATCGAGAGGCTTGATAAATGTCATTGCAAGAATGAGTACTCCTGGAATCACAATCAGCAGCGAGCGAGAAACAATTCCGACATCTTCATTTTGGTATTGCCAATTAATCAGCCCGACCGCAAGAAGGAGATACCCACCCATGCGGTAGTTATTGCGCATCGCCTGGTTCATTATTTTCCATCCCAGAGTGCAAGCTCTTGTCCAAAGGTATCTAGACCCATTGGACCAATTTTTAGGGCATGTGCGTGGAATCTCTTCAATGAGAATTCGCCACCTAAGCGCTTCTTTGCATTTTCACGAGCAGCAATCCACTCACGCTCTCCCACCTTGTAAGAGATTGCCTGTCCCGGCCATCCGAGATAACGATCGGTTTCACTCGTAGCGTGATGCTCATCAAGGAGTGCTTTATTCATCAGGGCTTCACGGCCAGAGACGGCATCCCATACGCGACCATTTTCATCGGTGTAACCAAGATGCATTCCAATATCAATGACGATACGTGTTGCACGAAGTGCTTGAGCTGAAAGGAAGCCCATCTCAATACCCGGTTCATCAAATGCACCAAGGTCATCCATGAAGCGCTCTGCATAGAGCGCCCAGCCTTCGCCGTATCCACTTATCCACGCGCCAAAACGTTGGAAACGTGAAAGGCGATCACGTTCAAGAACTGATGTTGCAACCTGCAAGTGATGTCCTGGAACAGCTTCGTGATACCAGGTTGATGCAAGGTGCCACCAACTGACTTCATCTTTTCCAAGAAGTGGCAGCCATGTAGTTCCAGGGCGTGACATATCTTCGCTAGGAGACATGTAATACGGGGCGGATGCGCTTCCTTCTGGAGCAATACGCGCATCGCAGAATTTCATTCGCTCATCGATGTCGAAGTGAGTTCCATCTAACTGTTTAACTGCAGCCTGCGTGAAATCAAGTAACTTCTTGATAATCGCATCTTTTCCATGAATCTTGTATTCAGGCGCATTATCTAGATAATCGGCAACTTCGCGGAGAGTCTTTGCATCAGGTTTGATCTGTGCAGCAACCTTCCACATGCGCTCTGTGATGTGAGCAAGATCAGCAAGACCCCACTCATAGGTTGCACGAAGATCTAAATTTGAACCGGTGTAGTAACGGGCCCAGACTGCATAGCGCTCTGCACCGACTGCATCATTCGGTGTGGCAAGTGCCAAATATGTTCCGCGAAGATATTTAGCTGTCTCTGCAGACGATGCAGCAGCAGCCTTTGCTGCTTCGTGAACAGCAGGATATTTTCCATCTGGATCGAAAGTCTTTGCCATTGCGGCGTATCCGCCGTTAGCGTAACTCTCTAACTGCTTTGCAATTCCATCAATCTGACGTTGTGCAACTGTTTTGCCCTTTTTAGCCATCGCATCGATTGTTGAAATCCAACTGAGGTGTGCCTTATCTACAGCCAACAAGCGTTTTGCGATGTTATCGAAATCTACAGCGCTCTCTTTTGGCATCATCTCAAAGACTTGGCGAATATCGGCAGGTGGGGATGTAAGAACGTTGAAATTAATATGTGATTCAAAAGAATCGTGGAGCTGAAGGCTTGAAGTCAGGCGCTCATGCATGACAGATTTAGCTACGCGGTCGATTTCATCAATTGGTTCGAGTTTATTGAGCTCAGCCAGCGTTGTTCTAGTCAGTTCTGCTTCGACTGCGCGACCGGCAATTGAAAAATCATCGAGTTGATCGTTGAGGTCGGTGATTCCTAAATACGTTGCCGCCATCGGGCTTAGGCGAGCTGATTTTTCAACGTAGGAATCTGAGAGTGCAAATATTGGTGAGCGATGTGTAGTCATTGTCGGATCTTATATTTAAAGCATAAAAAAAGTAAGGGTGAGCGCTTTCGCGCCCACCCTTACCTGACTACTAACTACAGATTAGTGATCTGCAGCCATTCCTTCTGCATGTGACTTCATACGTGCAATCTTGAGGATTGTGAGACCGAATACGCACTTCGCCAAAACGTCTGCGATTGTGTATCCGAGCTGAATTGCCACGAATGAATCAGATGAAGCATCGCCCCAAACGTTGAAGCAGTACGCGATTGGGTAAACGCCCCATGTTGCGATCAGAAGAAGGCGTAGATTCTTTACAGAGTCTGCAACGCCTGCTGGCTGACGATCTAGGGACTTTCCAAGCTCTACGAATAGTACGTAGAGAATGTAGATGAATGGAATTGTTGAAAGCACACCGTACATGATCTGTGTACCCTGCTCAGTTGCGATCTCACCTGGGTATCCAAGTGCGATCATCGCAGCTGATGCTGGGACAAGACGAACGATAAGTGAGCGAGCAAGTTCCTTAGCTAGTGCAAGTACTGCAATTACTTCAACAAGAAGTAGTGGCACAGTGAGTAGCCAGTCAACGTAGCGATATGCCTCGTTGAATGAACCTGGCTCACCTGAAAGATTAACGGCTGTGCCGCCTTCTGCTGTTGCTTCGCTGAATGAATTGAAAATTCTCCAGTAGTGGTAGCCAGCGATGAATGTAACCATCGATGACATAACGAGAGCATTGCGGTACTTAGGTAGTACGCGTGCCTGTGAAACTAGCGTGTACACAGTGCAAGCAAGCATTGAAACGAGTCCAAACGAGAATACGTTGTAGACGAGGTTCCATTGATCTGGATTGAGATTTACCATCTAAAACAACCTCCGTGGGTGTTTTGTTGATATCAGCGGACCGGGCGGCCCGTGAAATCGATGTGGCGGTGCCGTCCTCGAGGAACCTCACCGTTGGTCGATAGGTAAGAGTCTGAACCTTCTGCAAAGGATTTGCACGCATAAAGGGGAGAAATTTCCAAGAATTTCTAGACTATTTTTCTAGAACACGCTCAAATCTAGGGCGTTCACCCCGTCCCAAAAGTCACTATTTCGGACTCTCTCCTCTCCCATATGACCATCAGATGGCCGCGACATGACCGGTACATGACCATCCGAGACCATCTACTGTTGAGCGCATGGAAGCCGCGGCAGAGAAACCCCTGCAAGAAACAGTGGAGAAGAATCTCATTGCGCCACCTAAGTTACGTGGCTGGTTTCACTTAGGGGCCACGCCAGTAGTGATGATTGCCTCGCTCGTACTCTTTATTTTAAGTAAGGAGTCACTGAAATTTGCAGTGGCGTTGTATTCACTCACGGCAATCACACTCTTTAGCGTCTCAGCTATTTATCACAGAGTCCCGTGGTCACCTGCGAAGAAGAAGATCTGGCGCAGATGGGATCACGCAAATATCAATCTCTTGATCGCAGGTTCCTACACACCTTTTGCCATGACCCTGCTTGAAGGTCGAGATCGAACCATCTGCTTAAGCGTTGTCTGGATCGGCGCAATCCTCGGTGTGGCGATGCGTATCTTCTGGCTCAGTGCCCCACGTTGGCTCTACGTCGTTAACTATCTCGCTCTTGGCTGGGTCGCAGTTTTCTACACTCCCCAGCTCTACACAGAGGGTGGCTTGTGGGTGCTGATCCCGATCCTGATTGGCGGCCTGCTCTACTCAGTTGGCGCGATCTTCTACGCCCTCAAAAAACCTGGGACCAATGCCAAATATTTCGGCTTCCACGAGCTCTTTCATATCTTCGTGCTGGCTGCCTGGATCTCTCAATATCTGGCAATTTCCTTCGCTATCTACCGCGCATAAACCTGAGCGGGATTAGCCCCGTCTGGCGCTGCTATCGCGCTTAGATTTCACCCTGGCACACTTTTGGAGAACTCCATTGGTGCCCTAATCTATGGCCATGGCAAATGAGAAGAGCACCTTCCTTAACTGGGTAGGTTTCAAAGAAGGCGAAACAACGACACAGAACTCTGTCGATCGTATTCGTGAACTTGAGGCACAGCTATCTGACCTGCGCTCGCGCCGTGACATCACATCATTAAGCAAAGAAGAGTTTGAAATCTTGGCTACAGAGACAGCAATGAGCATGATCAAATCTGCTCAAGCTCGCGAACAGAAAGCATTCTCTGCCTCTGAGCGCGTTGTCAGCGAAGCAAGTAAAACTGCTCGCGAAGCACTTGAAGGTGCGGAAAATAAAGCTCGCGCACTTTTATCTGGCGCTGAATCTCGCGGTCGCAAATATATAACTACTGCAGAGAGCGAAGCAGCAGACATTCTTTCTCAAGCCACTACTGATGCTGAAGCTATCTTTGAAGAGAAGCGACGCGAAGTCTCTGCCTTAGCACTAGCTGCCCGTCGCGAAGGCGAGCGAATGATCTCCGAAGCGCAGGATGAAGTTGTTGCCTATCGCCAGTGGTTGAGCCAAGTAATGTCTGATGCTGAGCGACTCAATCGCATTCAAACTCAATCTCTCCATGCCGCAGAGAACGCTATTGCGCAAGGTCGTTCAAGTCTTGAGACTGCCTTTGCTCGCCTGAGTGATCTACAGAAAAAAGTAAGTGAAAACTTATCAACTGATGGTGGATTGCTGCCACAGGTACCAAAGAAGGTTCTCAGCCAGCGAACTAAGCCAGCACTTGAAGCGCCAAAAAAGAAGAGTGCTCCAAAGAAGAGTGCGCAGAAAAAGAGCGCTCCGAAGAAGAGTGC
>CAXNHI010000046.1:0-6340 GCA_964202195.1 Candidatus Planktophila sp.
CATGGCGTAGGCACAGAGACTCTTGCGAACGTCTTCAAGAAGGCAGGGTTTCCTGATCTCATTCTGGTCTCTGAGCAAGCTGATCCCGATCCAGATTTTCCTACCGTCGCCTTTCCCAATCCAGAAGAACCTGGAGCAATTGATTTAGCGTTGGCGACAGCTCGTGCGCATAACGCAGATCTGGTGATTGCAAATGATCCGGATGCAGATCGCTGTGCCGCAGCAATTAAAGATCGCTCAGGAAAGTGGCGCATGCTCCGTGGCGATGAACTTGGAGTCATCTTTGGCGAGTGGATTGCGCGGACATCACCGCAAGGAACTTTTGGAAACTCGATTGTCTCTTCCTCTATTCTTCGAAAAATCAGCGCACACTATGGGATCGATTTCAAAGAAGTTCTTACTGGATTCAAATGGCTGGCAAAAATTGAAGATCTCGCCTTTGGTTATGAAGAAGCGATTGGGTATGCAGTCGACTCGGAGACGGTAAATGATAAAGATGGAATCTCTGCCGCAATTTTCTTAGCCCAGATTGCTACAGATCTTGCTGCAACTGGTAAAGATCTCAATGATCTACTTGATGAGGTGTGGCAGCGCCATGGATTTCATGCCACTGAACAGATATCTATACGCGTTGCTAATATGGGCGTAATCACAGAGTTATTAGCGGGCTTGCGCAGTAACCCCCCACAAGAGATCGCTGGACGTGCAGTTGAAAGAATTGATGATTTAGCTGCACCAACCGATGGGCTACCACCTACAGATGGCCTTCGTCTCTGGCTATCAGGTGGAGTGCGCATTATTATTCGCCCCTCTGGAACTGAAGCAAAACTAAAGTGCTACATCGAGGTGATTTCTCCCAACCAGCAATCAGCTGAAGCTGAACTCAATTCTTTACGAGCGCCGCTTAAAGCTTTCTTAGGCGCTTAATTTAATTTTGAGGCAGCGATACTTGCTGAATTGATCTTTGCTGTCTTTGCTACTAACGCTGGTAGGCGAAGTGTAATTTCAATGCTCTTATCTGAGATTCCGTAGCGGTGTCCATACACGCCCAGAGCAGGATCTACCTCATCATAGAGAGAACTACCGTCAAGAGTCTTGGTGAGCAAGTCGATGAGTGCAAGGTCAACACGTTTAACAACTGTTGCAATTACAAATCTCTTACTTGCAGCATCGACTGAAAGGAATTGATCAGGTTCAACGGTGATTATTCCTGAAGGGTTCTTTTTTCGATTTGCATTATTGGATGCGACGATAGCGCTAAAAACTTCAGTTGCCGAACCAGTAGTAGTTAAGTAGATAACATCATGGCCAGAACGAAGAAGTTGAGTTGTTGCGGTACTAGCTGACGATGAGATGTATTTGATCGTGGTGACGATAGATTTATTGGCCGACTTAGCTCCTGGAGTAAAGCCTTTTTCAAAGAGCTCTTTCTGAGAGGCATAACCCACCATCGCAACCTTGCCTGTCTTACTTGCAAGTGCTGCGGCGAAACCTGCCAAATAAGCACCTTGAATATCGGCAAAGACAATTGATGTCACGTTGAGAGCGTCAACGGTTGCATCGTTGAGAATTGCAAATTGTGTCTCAGGAAATTGCAGTGATAACTCTTTGAGAGTGGCTGCATACCCTGTACCTACTGCGATGACTATCGTGCAATCTTTTTTCACTAGTGCTGTGAGTCGATCAATGCGATCTTTTGCATCCCCTGAAGTCACTGTTGTTTCGAGGGTAAATTGCAGATTTTTAGCAGCAACTTTGAGCCCAGCTTGAGCAGCATCATTAAACGAGCTATCTCCTGGGCCGCCGGTGTCATATGCCAGACAAATCACCGGAGTGGATGCACGTGCAACCGGTGCACCTAGAGCAGAGAGCATCAGAGCTGAAATAAGTGTGGCTGCCGCAAATTTCTTCATTAGCTGACCACCCCTAACCCTTTATATGTTGCATCAAGGGTTGCGCCAGCAACTCCACGCGCCTTGGAACTGCCAGTATGCAAAATATCGATCAAGTGTTTTTCATCAGAGAGGAGATCGAGTGCGCGCTGGCGAATTGGTCGTAAGTATTCAACTACTACCTCGGCAACGCTGGATTTGAAATCTCCATACCCCTTGCCATCAAACTCTTTCTCAAGATCGGCAATGCTGGTGCCACTTAACGAGCTATGGATTGTAAGAAGATTACTTATCCCTGGCTTTTCAGCCTGATCAAATTTCACTTCTCGGCCAGCATCAGTAATCGCAGATTTTATCTTCTTTAAATTTGCTTCTGGCGTATCCATGATTTCGATAACTCCTGCAGCAGAGCCAGCCGACTTACTCATCTTTGAAGTAGGATCTTGAATATCGTTAATCTTTGCTCCAGCCTTTAAAATATAGGCCTCCGGCAGTTGGAAGGTTTGACCGTAACGCGCATTAAAACGTCCAGCTAAATCACGGGTAAGTTCAATATGTTGGCGTTGATCTTCACCGACAGGAACCAAATCTGCTTGGTAAAGCAAAATATCTGCAGCTTGCAACATCGGATACGTAAAGAGTCCTACTCGCGCTGAATCTGATCCGGCCTTTGCTGACTTATCTTTGAACTGCGTCATTCGGCTTGCTTCACCAAATCCGGCCATGCACTCCATAATCCAACCAAGTTGGTTATGTTGAGGAACTTGAGATTGAACAAAGAGTGTTGATTTTTCTGGCGAAATTCCAAGTGCTAGAAGTTGGGCCGCCGAAGCGAGTGTGCGCTGGCGCAGAAGTGCTGGATCTGTTTCTACTGTGAGCGCGTGAAGATCGACGATGCAGTAAAAAGTATCGTGGGAGTCTTGCAGCTCTACCCACTGTTTGACTGCTCCCAGGTAATTTCCGAGATGGAAAGAGTCGCTGGTGGGTTGGATACCCGAGAGAACTCTCTTCTTACTCATGTCTGTAATTCTCGCATGAAATATCACTTCCGCGAGATCAATAGACGCCCTGCGCGCTTGCCTTCCATTGTCAGCACAGCGATTCGAATTCCATTGACCTTCACCACATCGCCTACAACAGGGATTCGTCCTAGAAAGTGCATAACAAAGCCGCTTGCCGTCTCGTATGGCCCTTCAGGAATTTCGATCCCTGAATCATCGAGTAGATCCTCAATAGAGACTAGGCCGTCGACCTCAAAATCTCCTGTGCGTGTTTCAAGGGTGATCTCTTCCTCATCACCATCATATTCATCGCGGATATCACCAATAAGGCACTCAACAAGATCTTCCAGCGTAACGATGCCATCTGTTCCACCGTATTCATCAAGAACGATTGCAAAATGCTGACGCTGATTACGCATCTCAGTCAGAGCTGGGAGCACACCTTTGGTTCCAGGTAAGAACATCACGTTACGAACTAGCTCTTGAATTTTGCCACCCGTGCTTACGAGAGTGGTATCCAGTAGATCGCGAACATGGATAAATCCAATAACTTCATCGGTAGAGCCGCGGACAACTGGGTAACGTGAGTGTGCCTTATCAATTGCAAGATTTATCGCCTTGCCAACGGTAAGTGAGGCATCGAAGAAATCTACTTCAGTGCGCGGCACCATCACCTCATGAATTTGGCGTTCGGATGCATTGAAAACTTCTTCAACAATATCTCGCTCTTCATCTGTCAGGGCTGCATGGCCCGCCACTAAGTCAAGTAACTCTTCTTCTGACATCGCGCTACGTTGCTCGTTGGGATCTATTCCGAATATACGAACCACAAAGTTTGTCGAATGGGAAAGGAGCCAGATGATGGGTCTAAACAATTTGGCAGTCACATCGATGAGCCCTGCAAATGTCAGTGCAATGGGTTCTGTTCGAGAGAGCGCAAGACGTTTCGGAACAAGCTCGCCGAAGACGAGCGAGAAATATGCAATGACAAGGGTGAGCCCAACAAGTGAAAGTGCTCGAGCAGCGTTACTGGAAAGACCTAGATCCTCAAGCCATGGAATGACATATTCACCCAGACGCTCTGCGCCAAGGGCTGCTGATAAAAATCCACAGAACGTGACACCGATCTGGACAGCGCCAAGAAGACGGTTGGGATTGGACGCTAAATGGGCGACCTTAGCCCCGCGCTTTCCCTTTAAGGCGATCTGTTTGATCTGGCTCTCGCGCAGGGAGATCAAGGCGATTTCGGCAGCGACAAAGAGGCCTCCGAGGGCAATGAGAAGGGCAACAATTCCTATATCGCCAAGAAGTGAGCTAATCGAGTGGCTCTCCATGATGGGAGAAGTCTACCGAGTTCCCTTCCATTTCGCCCTTTCCTGTCGTAGCCTTCACTCGTTCACCAACCGGTGGACACCTTCATCCTCGGACCGTCGGGCACGTACCTGCCCGGAGAAGGAGTTGCTTATCATGGCATCAGTAACATTTGAAACCGCATCACGCACCTATCCAGGCACAACCTCGCCAGCAGTCGACAAGCTCAACCTCGTTGTTAACGATGGCGAGTTCCTTGTCCTTGTTGGACCTTCAGGTTGTGGAAAGTCAACATCACTTCGTATGTTGGCCGGACTGGAAGAGATTGATGGTGGTCGTATTCTTATCGGCGATAAAGATGTAACAAACGTTGCACCTAAAGATCGCGACATCGCAATGGTCTTCCAGTCTTATGCGCTCTACCCACACATGACTGTGGCTGAGAACATGGGATTTGCTCTCAAGATCGCAGGAAAATCTAAGGAAGAGCGCGATAAGCGCGTCCGTGATGCTGCAAAGTTGCTTGACCTTGAGCCATATCTTGATCGTAAGCCAAAGGCACTTTCAGGTGGACAGCGTCAGCGCGTTGCTATGGGTCGTGCGATTGTTCGCGAACCTCAGGTCTTCCTTATGGATGAGCCTCTCTCAAACCTTGATGCGAAGTTGCGTGTAGCAACTCGTACACAGATTGCTGCTCTGCAGCGTCGTCTTGGAATCACCACCGTTTATGTAACACACGACCAGGTTGAAGCTATGACCATGGGCGATCGCGTTGCAGTTCTTAAGGATGGTCTCCTACAGCAAGTTGATACACCACGCAATCTCTACGACAACCCAGCAAATGCATTCGTTGCAGGTTTCATTGGCTCTCCTGCGATGAACCTTCTTACAGCACCTGTTGTTGGCGGCAAGGCAAAGCTTGGAAGCCTTGAGATCGCTGTACCAGCATCTGCTGGCTCATCAGTGACCGTCGGTATCCGCCCAGAAGGATTTGCACCTGCATCTTCTGGTTTTGAAGTTCTCGTAGAAGTTGTTGAAGAGCTCGGCTCAGATGCATTCGTCTACGGAAAGCCAGCTGATTCATCAGTGAAGTTTGCAAATGCAACCGATGAAGGTGCTCAGGTAATCGTGCGTTGGGATCCAAAGAACCCACCACGCGCTGGTCAGACAGTTACTGTCTCTGCTAACCAGAGTGCAGTTCACCTCTTTAGTTCAACAACTGGAGAGCGTCTCTAGCCAAGTAATAAACTCTCAATAAAAAAGCCCGCCGGTGATCCGGCGGGCTTTTTTATTTAATCTTGAGGGCTATTACGCCATCGCCTTCTTGAGATTCTCATCAATTGAACTGAGGAACTCTTGTGTTGTTTGATACGGCGCTTCCTTAGAGATGAGCAGGGCAAGATCCTTCGTCATCTTTCCTTGTTCGACAGTTTCAATGCATACGCGCTCGAGAGTCTTTGAGAACTTCGCAAGTTCAGCGTTGTTATCTAGCTTTGCGCGGTGTGCAAGACCTTGAGTCCAAGCAAAGATTGATGCGATTGGGTTGGTAGATGTTGCCTTACCAGCCTGGTGATCGCGGTAGTGACGAGTCACTGTGCCGTGGGCTGCCTCTGATTCACAGATTTTTCCATCTGGCGTCATCAACACTGACGTCATCAAACCGAGTGAGCCATACCCTTGAGCGACGGTATCTGACTGCACATCACCGTCGTAATTCTTGCAGGCCCAGACATATCCACCATCCATGCGAAGTGACATAGCGACCATGTCATCGATCAGGCGATGCTCATACCAAATTCCAGCTGCATCGAAATCTTTCTTAAACTCTGCTTCAAAAATCTCTTGGAAGATATCCTTAAAGCGACCGTCGTAGGCCTTCAAAATTGTGTTCTTTGTCGAGAGATAGACAGGGAATTTACGGAGAAGACCGTAATTTAATGAAGCGCGAGCAAAATCACGGATTGAATCATCAACGTTATACATCGCCATCGCTACACCTGACGATTTGAAATCAAATACTTCGAGGTTCATGGGCTCTCCGCCACCTTCTGGTACATATGAAAGTGTGAGCTTTCCTGGACCAGGGACCTTAATGTCAGTCGCCTTGTACTGATCGCCAAATGCATGGCGGCCAAT
>CAXNHI010000047.1:0-6303 GCA_964202195.1 Candidatus Planktophila sp.
ATTCCGCGACCATCATCATGAACTTCAACTGATCCATCTGCTTCAAGGTTAATGTCGATCTTCTTGCAATGACCAGCAAGTGCTTCATCAACTGCGTTATCAATAATTTCCCAGAGACAGTGCATAAGACCACGTGAATCTGTAGAACCAACATACATACCTGGGCGCTTGCGAACGGCATCAAGACCTTCAAGAACCGCTAAGTCTTTTGCGGTATAGCTATCTACTTCGGCGCTTGGGGCGGTGAGATCGAGCTGTTCACCGGAATCTTTTTTGGCAGCCATGGGTGCAAAGGCTAGCCAGCGAACTCTTTGCGGGTGAGTAAACGCGCCGTGGGGCATCTCAATTAGTGGGAAAAGCTTCCAATTCCTGTGAGATATCTATCTAAATGGCAAAAATTTATTGGAAATCAGCAGGCGGGGAATATTTATAGATGGCATGATGTTCCATACGAAGTACCCCATTCGAGTACAGATCATCACCTCGGTGATCTTTAGGCAATGATCGGAGAGCGCGATGAACGAGCAAGTAATCCTCGAATCCACACCTCTAAATGCCCTTGATAGGTGCGATCGATGTGGAGCCCAAGCATATGTCCGCGCCATCTTGCTTAACGGCGGCGAGCTCATGTTCTGTGCTCACCACGGCAAGGAATATGCCGAAAAACTTAAAGTTGTAGCAGCAAAGATTCAAGATGAATCAGAGAAGCTGGTTGAAAGTAAGTAATTGCTAGTAAAGAAAAACCCCTGTGCGAGTGATCGCATAGGGGTTTTTCTTTTTAATCTTTTTCTTAATCTAGATAATCTCGCAGTGATTGCGAACGTGATGGGTGGCGTAGCTTCGACATCGTCTTAGATTCAATCTGGCGAATACGCTCACGAGTTACTCCGTGAACCTTTCCGATCTCATCAAGGGTCTTTGGCTGACCATCTGTGAGGCCGTAACGAGCCTTAATTACATCTGCTTCGCGTTGAGTAAGTCCACCAAGAACTTGCATCAACTGCTCCTGTAAAATCGTGAAGGTAACGGACTCTTCAGGCTTAACTGCCTCAGAGTCTTCAATGAGATCTCCGAACTCTGAATCTCCTTCTTCACCCAAAGGTGTGTGAAGTGAGATCGGCTCGCGACCATACTTTTGAACCTCGACAACCTTTTCAGGTGTCATATCAAGTTCTTTAGCTAACTCTTCTGGAGTCGGTTCGCGTCCTAGATCTTGAAGCATCTGGCGTTGTACACGTGCCAATTTGTTGATGACTTCAACCATGTGAACTGGAATACGGATCGTGCGTGCCTGATCTGCCATCGCACGAGTGATTGCTTGGCGAATCCACCACGTTGCATAGGTCGAGAACTTAAAGCCCTTGGTGTAGTCGAACTTTTCAACTGCACGGATAAGGCCAAGGTTTCCTTCTTGGATAAGATCCAGGAAGAGCATTCCGCGCCCGGTGTAGCGCTTTGCAAGTGAGACCACCAAACGAAGGTTTGCTTCGAGCAAGTGGTTCTTTGCGCGCCTTCCATCTTCGACAATCCATTCAAGCTCGCGCTTAAGTTTCTTATCAATCTTCTTCTCTGTTGCTAACTTCTCTTCGGCAAAGAGGCCGGCTTCCATTCGTGTTGCAAGTTCTACTTCGAGTTCGGCATTAAGGAGTGCTACTCGGCCGATCTGCTTGAGGTAATCCTTTACTGGGTCAGCCGTAGCACCGGCTGTCATCACCATCTGCTCTGGTGGAAGATGCTTAATTTCTCTCTGAATACGACGTGCTTCAGCGTTGAAGATGTCGTAAAGCTCTTCAACATTCTTCAAGTAACCCTGCGTAATTGCCTCTGCAATAACACGAGCGCCCTTTTCGGTGAAGTTATTCATCGATAGCTGCTGTTGAACCTGACGGAAAGTCAGCGCCTTTGCATCTTCAGGATCTACATGGCCCTTACCAATGTAGGGATGGTTAGCCCTTTTAGCGCTAATAGCATCAAGAACAATATTTATATTTGCGAGATCCTTCTTATGCTTTGCACGCTCTGTCTTTTCGCTCTCATCTTCTTCTGCATCAGAATCTTGTAAGATAAATGAGCCGTCTTCAGACTTGGAATCCTCTGCCAGGTTAACTGTGCGAGTCTCTGCAGCTTTAGCACCCTCTTCAGCTTCTACGATCTCAAGAACATCTGCAACGAGTGTCTCAACATCTTCAAGTTCAACTTCTTCAAGTTCAACTTCTTCGCCATCAATATTGGTAACAACCTTTTTTCCAGCAGCTACAGGAACTTCCTTAGGCTTAATAAGATCCCATTCAGCCTTCTTCAAGATTCGACTTGGACTTCCTAGCCCCTTCTTACGAAGTACTTCGGTGAGTTCGGGCACTGAAATTGCAAGAGCGCGTGCTTCATCTACTAAATCTTTATCAGCCTTCTTCGGAATACGACCAAGGGATGTGACTCCACGAGATTCAAGTTCGGCAAGGATTTCCTTCTGACGAGATACAGCAGCCTTCGCATCAGATAAGAGCTTCACATCTTTGGCATCAAGGACTTTCTTCTGCGCGATTTTGGCAGGTGCCTTTTTCGCTGGGGCCTTCTTTGCTACGACTTTCTTAGCAGGGGCCTTCTTTACAGTTGCCTTTTTCGCTATAGATTTCTTAGCAGGGGCTTTCTTAGCAGGAGCTTTCTTCGCAACGGCCTTCTTGGCAGGAGCTTTCTTCGCAACAGCCTTCTTCGCCTTGTTTTTGAGCGCAGTAAATACAGCCACAATTGTCCTTTGGTTTTTGTTACGGTTTCTAAGAAATACTTTTCTTAAAACCGCTCGAAGTGTTATCTATATTATACCGTGAATTGCCGCCGACATTGCCTCAGATTCGACCAAAAAGCCATCGTGGCCGAAATCTGAAGAAATTGTTACCAATTTTTTCGCCTTCGGAACCAGATCAGCGATCTCAACCTGAAGTCGAGGTGGAAAGAGTCGGTCGGTATCGATGGAAACCACGAGTACTGGAATGGTAATTGCGCGTAAAGCCTCAACTACTCCTCCACGGTTGAAGCCAATGTCGTGAGAATTCATAGCCTCGGTCAGAGCGATGTAGGTATTGGCATCAAAACGCTTAGCAAGCTTGTCGGCCTGATGATCAAGGTAGGACTCAACGGCAAAGCGTCCGGTCTCATCGCCCTGTAGCTCGCGACCAAAGCGCAGATCCATCTCGGACTCTGTTCGATAGGTCAGATGAGCGATTCTGCGAGCGATTCCCATCCCTGCAATCGGTCCACGATCCTGTTCGTAGTAATCACCGCTATTAAAGTGCGGATCGCCTTTGATGGCGCGAATTTGAATGGATGCTGTTCCGATTTGATCACCAGTTGCAACAGCTGAGGAACCGATGGTGCAGATAGATTCCACGCGATCTGGGTGATCAACTGCCCACTCGAGAGAACGCATTCCACCCAGTGATGGGCCAACTGCTAATTTATATTTCTTGATCCCGATCGCATCAGAGAATGCAATCTCAGCTGCCACCATGTCGCGGATTGTGACGGCCGGAAAGCGTGATCCATATCGTTTTCCATCTGGAGCGATACTCGACGGTCCCGTGCTTCCTTGGCATCCACCGATGACATTAGGACAGACGATGAAATATTTATCTGAATCAAAGGCGAGTCCTGGTCCGACCATATTTGGCCACCAACCGGGAACATCTGACCACCCAGTCATTGCATGCTGGATCAGAATTGCATTATCTCCAGCGGCGTTAAGAGTTCCCCAGCTTTGATAAGCGATGGTGACATCGGAGAGCGTCTGACCATTTTCTAAAAGGAGAAAACTGATTTTTATAAATTTGCGATCACCAGGGTCGTAACTCTCAAGCCATGCACCAGTGACATCACTGGTGAGAACTTGTTTAATAGGTAGAGCACTCATGAGAATTCCTTCACGCACTTGCACAGATCAGACTGTGCCTGGTCGTCACCCGGGAGCACCCCACCGCGGTGGAGGGTTGCCGTCTAGTAAGCCGGGGCTTTGGTTACCGCTTGCGGCAACCGATCTAGAACTCATGACCTAGGCATATCTTAACCCACCACGGCGGTGGTGCAACTAGCTCAACTAGTGCACTAGCCAAAGATTGCTGCACATACTTTGGGGTGAAGCTCACTACGCATCTGTGCAAAGGATTGCGGCGGCCATCCAGCGCTAAATACGCGTTGCAGTAGTAGCGCCAATGAATAGGTTGGAGCATCGGTGAAGGCTCGATCAAGAGCTGCTCGGGCAAGTGCGCCATCACCATATTCATAGGCAATGGCTGCTGCAAGACAAGCCACGGGAGCCACAAATCCTGGCGGTGCAGAGCGCAGTAAATGCATCCACATCCTGCGGTACCCATCTGCGCTATCGAGATCGTGGCTGCCTAGCGCAAAGTCACGAACCTGAATTTCACTAAGACGACCCAGTACATGTGCAATCAGATCTTGATCGGTAGAGATTCCATGTGCGATGAAATCATTTGCAAGATCAATTACTGCAGTTGCACCATCTCGTTGCAGATTATTGAGATCACTATCTAAAGGATCAACACAAGACTTCTGAACTCGCTCTAACCATTGCTCTTCGTGTGCCAAGAGATTGGAGCGCACCGATGCGCCCAAATCTGCAAAACTTGCAAAAGGCATCGGGTGTCCCGCGACCACGCTCTCCGCCGCAATCCGAGTTGAATCCAGAGGCGGAATAGGACGGCCACCCACCGGACAACACGTGATGTCATGGCACAAGACTGATCGATAGAAACCATCTGCAATGAGAATCGATTCATAGATAGCAATTCCTGCTCGTGAGAGCGCAGCAGTTGTCTGGGCAAGAACTTCATAGCCATCACTTCTGCCGTGTGGCTGATAAGCAACAATAAGCGCACCTTCAGCTTCATCTGCGCTGATATGGCTGGCGCAGAGATCGAAAGCAACCTCACTCTGATCTATCGGGTAATCAATGCGTATCGCCATTCCGACGCAATCTTCTTTAATTGATACCAGAACGAGTGAATCAATGGGGTGGTAGCCAATCAGAAATGGAATTGCTGCAAGAAGATCATGTGGGCTGGTCAGGGTTGTCATCACTTCTCAATTCTTAAAGCGGGTCGGGGAGTTTACAACTGTGATGGTGACAATGGATGTTGTCTTGACGGTGCCGGTAATAGCACGAGTCTGTGCGTTATGTGTATATGTGCCATTCCATGTACTAATCAGAGTGATGAGATAGGTGCCTGGATTTGAATATGTGTGCGTGATCTTTCCATTGGGAAATGGCTCACCTACATCCGTTGTTGAAAGGAATGTTCCATCACCAAATGACCATGTAAAACTTGGGCGAAGAGCAACATCAACAATCTCTCCCACAATCTTCACCTGCGTCATGAATGAAGTCGGTAGATCTGTCCACATAAATACCGGAACACCAACAAGTGGTTCAAACTCTGGTTGATAGGCAATTCCTGCAGTAGGTAGAGCTTTAATGAGGCGATCATTAAGAGATGCGGTCTGTGCAACTGGCGGCTGAGGAGTCGGCGTGCTCTTCTTTGGGACAGCTTTCGTTGTCACGCTCGGCTTAGGTGGTGCCACTGTCTTCTTTACTGGCGGTGGTGCAATCTTCTTTGGGGCAACCTTCTTTGGTATAGCTTTAACGGTAGGTTTCGGCGCTACAGCTGTGGTGCCGCCTTTGCGACCTTCGATGATGATCTTGCCATCTTGAGTGTAAACATCTACACATGCGCTGACCTGACACTCCTCGGCCATAGCCGATGGAGTATTCATAGATGCAGTGGTGATGAGAATTGATATGACGACGAGCTGAGTGATTTTCATGTGGGGCAAGGTAGAAGTCGGCGGTGACCACATGGGTGCTAGTTGAGCGCTCTGTGGATGGATGTGGCAATCTAGGAACATGGCAGCCCACGATGGAGATGGATGGATCCAATGCCAATGTGGAGGTAAGCACTGGGGCAAATTTGGCGCTGCTGGAATATTAATTTTCCGCAGAGCAAGTGATGGCGGCCGCGAGATTTTTCTACAACACCGCGCACCCTGGGTTCATAACGGTGATACGTGGGGTATCCCGGGTGGTGCTAAAGATTCACATGAAAGTATTAACGAGGCTGCCCTGCGAGAGGCTCACGAAGAGACTGGGATAAAGCCAGAACACCTCACACCGCTGGCACTTTTTAGCGATGATCATGGTGACTGGCGATATGACACGGTGCTTGCTGCCGCACACGATCTGATCACAGCCGACTCCCCCAATGACGAAAGTCAGGAGATGCGCTGGGTTCCAGT
>CAXNHI010000048.1:0-6291 GCA_964202195.1 Candidatus Planktophila sp.
ATCGCAGCAATGTCAGGCGGGGTTGATTCAGCAGTTGCCGCTGCTCGCGCCGTTGAAGAAGGACATGATGTTATTGGTGTACATCTTGCACTCTCATCAAACCCCCAAAAGTATCGCTCAGGTGCGCGAGGCTGCTGCACAGTTGAAGATTCACACGATGCGAGGCGAGCAGCCGATGTCATTGGTATCCCGTTCTATATCTGGGATATGGCAGATGAATTTCATGCAGGAGTGGTTGAAAACTTTATGAGCGAATACAAGGCAGGACGCACTCCCAACCCATGCCTTCGTTGTAACGAGAAAATCAAATTTGCAGCAGTTCTTGATCGTGCAAAGGCGATGGGTTTCGATGGAGTGATTACTGGTCACTACGCACGTACCCGAGATGGCGATCATGGAAAGACTCTGCATCGCGCAGTTGATCCATTAAAAGATCAATCCTACGTTTTAGCAGTACTTAATCGTGATCAAATTGATGGTGCACTCTTTCCACTGGGCGATACTGAAAAAGTTGATATTCGCCTTGAGGCAGAGCGTCGCGGATTGGCAGTTGCACAGAAGCCCGATAGCCATGACATCTGCTTTGTTCCATCTGGCGATAATGCAGGGTGGTTACGCGAACGGTTAGGCAGTGAGAGCGGTCCAATCGTTGATCAAGATGGAACTCAGATCGGTGAACATAAAGGTGCATATACCTACACAATCGGACAGCGAAAAGGTTTAGGAATTACCGTCCCCACAGTGGACGGATCACCACGGTTTGTATTAAAGATTGAACCTGTGACAAATACTGTTGTAGTCGGCGCACGCGAAGAGCTCGCAGTTTCATCAATGAAGGGCGAACGAGCTATATGGTGTGGGCCAGAGATTGCAGCGGGGAATCACCGTGGATTTGTTCAGGTACGCGCACATGGTCAGGCGTTACCGTGCACCTATCGCTTTGATGGAACCAATCTCGTTGCAGATTTAGATACACCTTTGCTGGGACTTGCTACAGGCCAAGCGATGGTTATCTACGATGGCGATCGCGTCGTTGGATCGGCGACAATTTGTGAGACTGCTTTATGAGCAATGCAGCACGTCATCGCATCGAAGAACTCACCACTGAGATTCGCGATCATCAATTTAAATATTACGTACTAGATGCACCAACAATTACAGATGCGCAATTTGATTTACTTTTACGTGAGCTGGCTGAGCTTGAAGCTGCCCACCCTGAGCTACTAGCTCCCGATTCACCATCACTTGGAGTCGGTGGGGGATTTGCAACAACCTTCACCCAGCACGATCACATCGAAAAGATGATGAGCCTTGATAACGTCTTTGATTTAGATGAACTCGGTAGCTGGTTTGATCGCGTGGAGAAAGAAGTATCAAATCCACCACTTCTCTGTGAGCTCAAGGTCGACGGCCTGGCTATCAACTTGCTCTACGAAAAAGGCGAACTTGTTAGAGCGCTCACACGCGGCAATGGAGTTACTGGCGAAGATGTCACACTCAATATAAAGACAATAAAGAATTTGCCTCATACGCTGAGCGGCTCAAATATTCCAGATCAAATTGAAGTACGCGGTGAAGTCTTCTTTCCCATCGCCGCTTTTAATGAACTCAATGAATCGCTTGAAGAGGCGGGCAAGCAACTCTTTGCTAATCCACGTAATGCTGCCGCTGGTTCTCTGCGCCAGAAAGATCCACGCGTGACCGCATCTCGTCCCTTAAGTGTTGTTGTACATGGAGTCGGTGCGCATAACGGAGCAGATTTTGCGAGCCAGTCTCAGGCCTATGAATTCTTGAAGGGTCTTGGTCTTCCCACCAGCAATCGCTTCCGAGTTGTTACAACCCGTGACGATGTTGAAAAGTTCATCGCCCACTACAACGAGCATCGCCATGATGTCGAGCACGAGATCGATGGAATTGTTATTAAGGTCGATGCGATTGCATCCCAACGGATACTCGGATTTACTTCACGCGCACCTAAGTGGGCTATTGCATTTAAGTATCCACCGGAAGAAGTAACAACAAAGCTATTGGATATCAAGGTCAGCGTTGGACGCACAGGCCGGGTTACACCGTTTGCATTTATGGAGCCGGTAAAGGTGGCAGGTTCCACTGTAACAAATGCAACCTTGCATAACCAAGAAGAGATTGAACGTAAAGGCGTATTAATTGGTGACACAGTTGTTATTCGCAAAGCAGGAGATGTCATCCCTGAAGTCTTGGGACCAGTTGTTGGACAGCGTGATGGTTCAGAGCGCGCTTTTGTGATGCCTACTCATTGTCCTGAATGTGGCAGCACTCTTCGTGCACTCAGCGATGGCGATGTTGATATTCGCTGTCCCAATGCGCAGACTTGTCCGGCTCAGCTGCGGGAACGTATTTACTACATTGGTTCTCGTGCAGCACTGGATATCGATGTTCTCGGATACGAAGCAGCGGTTGCACTCCTTGCCGATGGTGTGATCGAAGATGAGTCAGACCTCTTCTCGCTCAACGAAGAGAAATTGATGAAATCGGCCTTCTTCACTAAGAAAGATGGTGAAGCAGGAAAGAACGTTGAGAAGTTATTGGCTGCATTGAACGAGGCAAAGTCTCGACCTCTCTGGCGCGTGATCGTCGCACTCTCGATTCGCCACGTGGGACCGACGTCGGCTCAAGCACTTGCCACAACATTTGGATCGTTAGAAAAGATTGGATCCACGCCAGCAGCAGAGTTAGCAGAAGTTGATGGAGTGGGCCAAGTAATTGCAGAATCAATTGTCGAGTGGTTCACCATTGATTGGCACAAGGAGATTGTTCGAAAGTGGGCTAAGGCTGGAGTTGCAATGCAGAGCGTTGCAGGTGTTGCCAAAGCCCAAACACTCGCTGGTCTCACCTTTGTAGTTACTGGCGGATTAAATAATTACACAAGAGATTCGATTGCAGAAACAATTACCGACCATGGCGGAAAGCCCACAGGCTCAGTTTCTAAGAAGACAGACTATGTATTGGTGGGTTCTGATCCCGGTTCAAAATTAGCTAAGGCGCAAGAACTCGGGGTTGCCATCATTGATGAGTCCGCCTTCGAAGCCTTACTTCAGGGCGACAAGTAGTAGGATCGACCCATGATTACAGTAGCTAGTGAAGCGGTTCGCGAACTCCCAGTATCGCCCATTGTTTTCGGTGCATTCGCATTTGGCATATTTGTCGCTCTTCTCTATCTCGTACTTCGCCTAGATAGGTAATTCTCTTGGCACGTCTTGGTCTCTACGGCGGGACATTTGATCCCATTCACATAGGCCATATGCAAGTAATCACTCAGCTGCTTCGCCGCGATGTTGTCGATCAGATTCTCTTATTTCCTGCTGGTCAACCACGTTTGCGCGAACATGATCCTGTTGCAACCGGTGCCCAGCGTCGAGCGATGTGCGAATTAGCAGTTGCTGATCTGCCGACAGATATATCTTCACGTGTTGAGGTTAACCCAATAGAGATATTGCGAGATGGCCCCAGTTACACCATCGATACGGTTGAGGCAGTCGTGCAGACTTATCCTGATGATTCACTCCACCTCATTATTGGAAGCGATGCCTACTCCAAGTTAGATCAGTGGCACCGCATCGATGATTTAAAGAAATTAGTAACTTTCATCATTATTGAACGACCAGGGTCGCAAAGTGATCTAGGAATTGATATTGGAGCCTTCAACGTTGCCTCAACTGGCATTCGCGAGGGATCTTCGACAGAGTACTCACCTTCAGTAGCCCACTTTATTAAGGAGCACCACGTATATGGCAGCTAGCCAGAGCGCAATCACCATCACTCAGATCGCCGCACGCGCAGCAGCCGATAAGTTGGCCACCGAGATGGTCGCACTCGATCTCTCTGAGCAGATGGTCTTGAGCGAAATTTTCCTTATCGTTACCGGTGCAAATGTTCGCCAGGTAGATTCAATTGCAGATGAGATTGAAGAAAAGCTCCGCCTCGTTGGAGAAAAGCCTGCTCGCCGCGAAGGTAGCGAAGAGTGGGTCTTGCTTGATTACTCAGATTTAGTTGTCCATATTCAAAGTAGCGAATTACGTAAGTACTACATGCTCGATCGCTTATGGAATGACTGCCCAAAGATCGAACTCGATATCGTTAAAGAGATGGTCGCAGATGGCAGGTAACAGAATACTTTTGTGGCGCCATGGACAGACTGATTGGAACGTTGCCAATCGCTTCCAGGGCCACTCTGATATTCCGTTAAATACCCTTGGTCAATACCAAGCTCGACACGCAGCTGAAATTTTGGCTGGCATGGAACCTACGGCAATTATTTCAAGTGATTTGGATCGTGCTCAGAAGACTGCACAGAGTCTTGCCGAAATTGTAAATCTCGAAGTTTCAATCGATGCACGTCTTCGCGAAACCAATGGTGGCAATTGGGAAGGCAAGACTGGCGCACAAAATCGTGAAGAAGATTTAGAAAACTTCGTCAAGTGGATTGATGGCCAAGATAATCCAGCAGGAATAATCGGTGAGCGACGCAGTGAAGTTGCTTCACGTGCACGCGCTGCAATTACAGATGCACTCGCCGGAAAGACCGACCAACTATTAGTTGTTGTAACACATGGTGGAACTGCTCGCTGTGTGATCGGTGATTATTTAGAACTACCTTTATCTCACTGGGCCAAGGTCGGCGGATTATCAAATGCTTCATGGTCTGTATTGGCACAGAGCCAGGCCAAGGGTTGGTACCTCGAAGAACATAATGCAGGCAGTATTCCTGAAGAACTTCTAGGCGTTGAATCTGGATCAAGCGAGAATTAATTTCTCTTCATTCCATCGACTGCGATAGAGTGTGCAACTTCAAGGGGCTATGGCGCAGCTGGTAGCGCACCTGCATGGCATGCAGGGGGTCAGGGGTTCAAATCCCCTTAGCTCCACAAATCAAGAAATATATTCAGGGTACGATTGAACAATGACCACCGATCCACGCGAGCATGCTGCATATGACTTCGCGTACGTTCAGGATAAGTGGCTTCCCATCTGGGACAAGCTAGAACCATTTAAATCTGGTCGCCCTGATGATGCGCGTCCAAAGAAGTATGTCTTGGATATGTTTCCTTACCCATCCGGTGATCTTCATATGGGCCACGCTGAGGCTTACGCACTCGGAGATGTGATTGCTCGTTATTGGATTCAACGCGGATTTAATGTCTTGCACCCAATCGGTTGGGATGCATTCGGTCTACCAGCAGAGAATGCTGCAATTAAGCGCAACGAAGATCCACGTATTTGGACCTATGAAAACATTGCAACGCAGAAGGCATCGATGCGCCGTTATGCATGTTCCTTTGATTGGGATCGCGTATTTAACACATGTGACCCTGAGTACTACAAGTGGAACCAATGGCTCTTTATCGAGCTGCACAAGCGTGGGTTAGCTTACCGTAAAGATTCTGCAGTTAACTGGTGTCCAGGATGCCAAACTGTTTTAGCTAACGAGCAAGTTGTTGCAGGGCTCTGCGAGCGTTGCGATACAGCCGTTACTAAGAAGAAGCTCAACCAGTGGTATTTCAAAATTACTGATTACGCAGATCGCTTACTTGATGACATGGCTCAACTTGAGGGCCAGTGGCCAGATAAAGTCTTAACGATGCAGCGCAACTGGATCGGTCGCTCACAAGGTGCCAACGTTGTCTTTGAAATCGAAGGCCGCGAGCAACCTGTTACGATCTACACAACGCGTCCAGATACTTTATATGGTGCAACATTTATGGTTGTGGCAGCAGATTCACCGCTAGCTGCAGAGCTTGCTGCAGGCGGTTCAGTTGAAAAAGAATTTACTGACTACCTAGAAAAGATTAAGGCAGCTTCAGATATTGATCGCCTTGCTACTGATCGTCCAAAATCTGGCGTTGATCTCAAGCGCTTTGCTATCAACCCCGTTAATGGTGAGAAACTTCCAATCTGGGCATCTGACTATGTATTATCCGATTACGGAACCGGTGTAATCATGGCCGTTCCTGCTCACGATCAACGAGATTTAGATTTTGCTCGCGCAATGAAGTTACCTGTACGCACAGTTGTTGAGACCGGTGAAGAAGATCCGATGACATCGGGTGCTGCAACACATGGTGATGGCGTGATGATTAACTCTGGTTCTCTTAATGGTTTGCAGAAAGTCGAAGCAATCGCTGCAATTACCAAAGAACTTGAAGCAAAAGGCCTTGGTAAATCTTCACGTAACTACCGTCTTCGTGACTGGCTTGTCTCTCGTCAGCGTTACTGGGGCACACCAATTCCTATCGTGCATTGCGATAAGTGCGG
>CAXNHI010000049.1:0-6179 GCA_964202195.1 Candidatus Planktophila sp.
CTGATTTCAAAGAACCTCTCAGCCGGACCAGCTTTCTACCCCACAGATATGAAGAGCGACCAGGGCATTGAACAACTCATCTGCGAGCTTGTGCGCGAAGCTGCGTTACGCGATGCTCGTGAAGAACTTCCACACTCGATCATGGTCACTATTGATGAGATGTCAGAGCGCGAAGAGAAAGGATCGCGTCCTTTCTTCGACATTCACGCGACGATCCACGTCGAGCGCGATTCACAGACCGGAATTCTGCTTGGCCACAAAGGTGAGCGCTTAAAGGATATTGGCATGCGCGCTCGAAAAGATATTGAACGTGAACTTGGGGCTCGAATTTTCTTAGGCTTACATGTCAAAGTTTCTAAAGAGTGGCAGAGAGATCCAAAACTTCTTGAACGATTGGGTTTTTCAGAGAAGTAGAGAGTTATACCTTTTGGCGGCGATTAACTAACCACGATCCAAGCATCACAAGTGGCAGGCCGATACTCATTCCGATAGTCAATGGTTCGCTCAAGATGATTACACCCAAGACAACTGCAATAGCTGTATTCCAATATGTCACAAGAGATGCACGTGTTGGGCCGATATCTGCCATGAGTGTGAAGAAGAAAGCAAACGCAATACCGGTAGAAAAGACGCCAAGAGCAATTACAGAGTAAGTGGCTTCGCGTGAGATTGCGTGATCGGGCCAAAGTGCGATGGTAAACGGGAGATAAAAGATTGCAGTTAAGACCATAGCAACAGCATTAATTGCAATTCCAGAGACATCAGGGAGCTTGTTGCGAATCATAATGACTGCATAGGCATAGGCGATAGCCGAAACGATCACCATCAGAATTGAAAGTGGATCAGAAGATCCAGTGAATGTCTCGATACCGACAATCAGAACAACCCCTATAAATCCGATGCCGATACCGACGATGCGGTTTGCCTTGAGTGCATCTTTATCGCCCTGGAAGTAAGTAATAAGGTTCGACCAAATCGGAACTGATGCGATCAGCAAGCCAGCAAGGCCCGAAGAAATCTTCTGCTCAGCCGTTCCAATCAGAATCCACGGAATTATCATTTCAAGAAGAGCGTAAAAGGCTACATATTTCATTCCGCGTAAAGCTGCGAAGATCGATCGATCTTTTATTGCAAGCGGAATCAAGATTGCTGCACCAATCAGAACGCGGCCAAAGACAACAATCGCGGGTGCGTATCCATTTTCTTCATCGACTGCGACCTTGATAAAGAGATAAGGAACGCCCCATAGGAAACCAACGAGAGCAAAGATCAGCGCGCTTTTACGTGACATATCGATACGGTCCTTTAAGTTGACGCTGCGCTACTAGAGGACGCTGCGATAGAGGGCAATTGTAGCCGCGGCGACTGCATCCCACCCAAATTCGTTAATTGCTCGAGTGCGACCTGCGATGCCGAATCTCTTTAGCCTCTCGGGATCACCCATCATTTCGTTAATTCCGGTGGCGATATTGCTCTCAAAGATTGAATTATCAGTGGTGTAATCAACGAGCCGACCCGTAACACCATCATCGACAACTTCGGGAATTCCGCCAACTCGTGAAGCAAGTACCGCAGTCTGACAGGCCATCGCTTCCAGATTAACAATTCCAAGAGGTTCATAGATAGAAGGGCAGAGGAATAAATCTGCTCCAGTCAGCAGTGGAATTAGTTGTGGCTTAGGAAGCATCTCCTTAATCCACCAAATATTCTTTCGAGTTTTCTGAAGTTGTGCGACAAGCTCCTCAAACTCTGCTCCAATACCTGCTTCATCAGCACTTCCTGCACATAAGACAAGGCCGTACTTATCGGGGACTTGTGACCAGGCACGTAAAAGATGCGCCAAACCCTTTTGACGCGTAATGCGTCCAACAAAGATTGCATAGCGCCCGTTAATCCCAAAACTTTGCGCAACGGATGGGTCATCTATTGGAGACCATTCCTGAGTATCGACACCATTTCTAATGGTGACAACTTTTTTGGGATCGACTTCTGGATAAGAAGTTAAGACATCAGCCCGCATACCATCACTGACAGCGATGATTGCAGCTGCGCCTTCGTAGGCAGTCTTTTCTGCCCATGATGAAATCGCATAACCATCACCGAGTTGTTCTGCTTTCCAGGGGCGCAAAGGTTCTAGAGAGTGTGCACTAATGATGTGTGGCGCTCCGTGTAAGAGCGAAGCGGTGTGGCCAGCCATATTGGCATACCAGGTATGTGAGTGAACAACATCAACATCTCCCAAGTGATGAGCAATCAACATATCTGTAGCAAGAGCTTGCATTGCAGGGTTTGCAGATGCGAACTCTTGAGGAGTTTCATAACCAAAAGCTCCATCACTACGAGGACCGCCAAAGCAATGAATATCAACTTTTATTCCAGAAACAGTACGAAGAGCTGCGCTAAGTTGAACAACATGAACCCCGGCACCGCCATAGACGGCAGGAGGCCACTCTTTAGTGACGATTCCAACGCGCAACTGGCTCATGCATAAACTCCACTTCTTGCGATTACTGTGCAATAAAAACTTGCCTAGGCTAAAGCTAGCGCTAAGGGTATCCTTAACCCATGGCACGCTTTGAAACACCACTCGGAATCGTCCTCGCAGGCGGTGAAGGAAAGCGTTTAATGCCTCTGACAGCAGATCGTGCAAAACCTGCAGTCCCATTCGGTGGTTCTTACCGCTTAGTTGACTTTGTACTCTCCAATCTTGTTAACGCTGAGATGCGCAAAATCGCAGTTCTCACTCAGTACAAATCTCACTCACTCGACCGTCACATCACAACTACGTGGCGCATGTCGACCCTATTGAATAACTACATCACTCCAGTCCCTGCTCAACAGCGTCTTGGCCCACGTTGGTATACAGGTTCAGCCGATGCCATCTTGCAGAACTTCAATCTGATTCAGGATGAAAATCCAAGGCATGTATTGGTATTCGGTGCAGACCACGTGTATCGCATGGATCCCAGCCAAATGTTTGATGCCCACTTAAGTACAGGTGCAGGTGTCACGGTTGCAGCTATTCGTATGCCTCGATCAGAAGCGCACGAATTCGGAGTAATCGAACTAGCAGACGATGGCGTAACTATAAAAGCATTCCACGAGAAGCCATCTGATCCGCCTGCGATGCCGGGCCACCCTGATCTTTCACTGGTTTCCATGGGTAACTACATCTTTAAACGTGATGTGATGGAAGAAGCTCTCATTTTGGATTCCGAAGATGTAGAGAGTCGTCACGATATAGGTGGAAACATTATTCCGATGCTCACAAAAAATGGTGAAGCTAAGGTCTACGATTTTGCCCATAATGAGGTACCTGGTGCCACCGATCGTGATCGTGGCTACTGGCGCGATGTAGGTTCAATCGACGCGTATTACGACGCCCATATGGACCTTGTTTCAATCCATCCGATATTTAATCTCTACAACCGTGAGTGGCCGCTTCTGACAAATCCACCTTCACTACCTCCTGCCAAATTTAGCGAATCAGGCATTGCTCAAGACTCAATAGTTGGTGCTGGAACAATCATCTCTGGTGGCCACGTCAATCGCACCGTTACTTCCTACGATGTACAAGTGGGTAAAGGCGCATTTGTTGATAGTTCAGTACTTATGCCTGGCGTGAAAATTGGTGCTGGCGCTGTTATCCGTCACGCAATTCTCGATAAGAGCGTGGTTGTGGATCCAGGTGCTCAAATTGGTGTGGATCTTGAACGAGATAGAGCTCGATTTACGATTTCAGATGGTGGCGTTGTTGTTGTTGGTAAAGGTGTACGCGTTACCAATTAATTGTGGCGTCACGAAGTGTTCGGTACTTCTCTAGAACTTCAGGAGTTGCTGCAGCTTCAATATGAGTCGCTTTTCCTAAATCCCACACAGGTGGTGTCGCACCACCAAGAAGTGCCCATGCCGCCTGCTTTGCTGCGCCGTCTGCAACGTACTCACCAGCTGGAGGAATCAACACAGGGCGTCCAAAGAGTGCCGATGCAATCTGACCGACTGCAGGATTTTTTGCAGCTCCTCCAATGATAAGTACACGTTTAATATCGACCCCGAGATCTTCAAGGGCGGCAACCGCATCGGCTAAACCGGACAACATTCCCTCGATCATTGCACGAGCAATATCTGCAGGATTTGAGTTAGCAATATTCATTCCAGAGAAAACACCGGTAGCACTGGGGCGATTCGGTGTGCGCTCTCCTTCAAAGTAGGGGAGAAGTGTTAAACCATGTGCACCAGGAACGGAAGAGAGCGCAAGGGCTCCAACCTCATCATGCGTCTTGCCAAGAATTGTTGTTGCAGCATCGAAGATGCGGGCAGCGTTGAGTGTGCAGACAAGTGGCAAGAAGCGACCTGAAGCATCGGCAAAACCTGCAACTGCACCACTTGAGTCATGCGTAGATGTTATTGACACTGCAAATGCTGTGCCACTGGTTCCGAGCGAGATGACAACATCACCTGGTTCGGCCTGCACACCGAGTGCTGCACCTGCATTGTCTCCTGCACCAGGTGCGATTGGGATACCAGTAGAAGTTGTGCCACCAAATGTTGATGGAGCAATAATTGTTGGAAGATAAACTTCACGATCAGAAAGTAGGGCCTTAGCCAAGATATCTCTGCGATATGTAGAACTCTTTGGATCGAAGTATCCAGTTCCAGAAGCATCGCTTCTATCTGTGAAGAGCTTTGAAAAATCCTTTCCTCCTTGTAATTGCCAAGAGAGCCAATCATGGGGGAGAGCTATGGAGTGCACGCGATCCGCGTTCTTCTTTTCGTTCTCTGCCATCCATCGCACCTTAGAAGCGGTAAAAGAAGCGACAAGTACAGAACCAACAGCATCTGCTATTGCCTGATTTCCGCCCATCTCAGAGTTCAGAGATTCTGCTTGCGCAGCAGAGCGCGTGTCATTCCATAAAAGAGCGGGACGAATTACTTCACCAGATTCATCCAAAGCAACCATTCCATGTTGCTGACCGCCCACTGAAATTGCAGCCACATCATCAAGGCCACCTGCTTGCGCAATTGCACTATCGAGAGCGTTTTTCCAATGGATGGGATCAACTTCAGTTCCATCAGGATGAGGTGCACGTCCCTCACGTACTAACTTGCCAGTATCTGCTGCACGAATCACAATTTTCACCGACTGAGTCGAGGAATCTACGCCTGCGATGAGTTGATTAGCCATGGGGCAAGGCTAGACTGTCCCCGTCAACGTTGACCACTCTTTGGCTTATCAAATAAGCCCACTTTCTACTTTTGGAGTTAAGACAAATGCGTATTGGTGTACTTACAGGTGGCGGAGATTGCCCAGGACTAAATGCTGTTATTCGTGCTGTAGTCCGTAAGGGCGTCAAGGAGTACGGACATGAGTTTGTTGGTTTTCGTGATGGCTGGAAAGGCCCGCTAGAGAACTACACAATGGAGCTTAACCTTGAGACTACTCGCGGCATCTTGCCTCGCGGTGGAACAATTCTTGGTTCTTCTCGTACCAACCCATTTAAAATTGAAAATGGCGTAGAGCGCATCAAACAGAACCTTGCAGATCAGGGAATCGATGCTCTCATCGCAATCGGTGGCGAAGATACTCTTGGAGTTGCAACAAAGCTTGATGCACTCGGAGTTAAGGTCATCGGAGTTCCAAAGACAATTGATAACGATCTCAACAATACCGATTACACATTTGGATTTGATACATCTGTAAATATCGCAGTCGAAGCTATCGATCGCCTTCACACAACTGCAGAGTCACACCATCGCGCACTAATCGTTGAAGTCATGGGTCGCCATGCAGGTTGGATTGCACTCCACTCAGGTATCGCCGGCGGAGCTGCCTGCATCTTGATTCCTGAAGTTAAATTCTCGGTTGATAAGGTCTGCGAGTGGGTTGAATCTCGCTTCAAATCTTCATACGCACCGATCATCGTGATCGCAGAAGGAGCTATCCCACAAGATGGCGACATGATTACAAAAGATTCAGAGCTTGATGCATTCGGTCACGTGAAGCTTTCAGGAATTGGCGAATGGTTAGCTAAAGAGATTGAAAGAAAGACCGGTAAGGAAGCGCGTACCTCTGTTCTCGGCCATATTCAGCGCGGTGGCACACCATCCGCATTTGACCGCGTTCTTGCTACTCGCTTTGGTCTCCACGCGATCACTGCAGCGTCCGAGGGCGACTGGGG
>CAXNHI010000050.1:0-6136 GCA_964202195.1 Candidatus Planktophila sp.
AGCCAGATGCGCGTACCGCGAGGCAGCTTCATCACTAGCGCTGAAAGTAGTGCGTCAATTCCGGCAAGGGCAGCCAACCATTTATCTGAACCCACACCATCGCTATGACCGGCTGCATCAAGATCATTGACATAGAGATAGACAAAAGAGGGTGTTGCTTTAAGTCCTGCAGCGGTTTTTTCAATCAGATCCGTTGGAATATTTGCACCGCTATAGGTTGCGCCACGAAATACTGCTTGGGTAAATCCCGTTGTCTCATAACGCTTTGCAGCAACGTGAGTTACCGAAATAGCTGCGGCTTGTGCGCGCTCAAATAAAGTTGGAAGAGGTTGCCAGATAGTTGGATCCACCCGCTCATCCCACTTGAGTGAGTTAAGAATTCGCCCGCCACTTCGAGGAACACGAACTGTGTAGCCCAACATTCCATGAGCACCTGGCAGCACACCGGTCATCAGAGTTGCAAGGCTGGTCGCAGTTGTCGACGGAAAAGATGTTTTCAAAGAAGCAGTCGCGGTAAGGGAAGCAATCGTGGGAATGAGACTGGCGTATTTTTCGATGACATCTGCACCTAATCCGTCAACAAGAAAGAGTATTTCACGCCCTGCTGGACTCTCGCTGATCTCAAGGCGATTATCTGCATCAGCTAGGCCAAGTGAGGCAAAGATTGATGGAGTGATATCGGCTAAATGCACCGACATATGTTCTCACGGCCACCTGATTCGGTCACTGTGTTGGTTTTGGTCACTGTGTTGCAATCGTCGGTGCTAGAGGGCGTGTAGGTACACAGATTTAGCCCCACCTCTTGGCACAATTCACGCCATGGCAACAACCAAGAAGACCACAGCAACTAAAGGCAAGAAGGCAGCGGCTGGACCAAAGCCTGGGGAATTTGCCGGCAAGATTGTTGATATCGATGTCTCATCAGAGATGTCAGAGTCTTTCCTTGAATATGCGTACTCAGTTATTTATTCACGCGCTCTTCCTGATGCGCGCGATGGTCTTAAGCCTGTGCACCGTCGCATCTTGCATCAGATGGCAGATATGGGACTTCGTCCAGATCGCGGCCATGTAAAGAGTGCGCGAGTTGTCGGTGAAGTAATGGGTAAGTTGCACCCACACGGTGATGGCGCAATCTATGACGCACTCGTGCGTATGGCGCAATCGTTTTCAATGCAGCTGCCACTCATTGATGGACATGGAAACTTTGGTTCACTCGATTCAGGACCTGCTGCGATGCGTTACACCGAAGCTCGCTTAGCTTCGGCCGCTCTTGCGATGGTCTCTGAATCAGATGAGAACACCGTTGACTTCGGCCCTAATTACGATGGTCAGCTTTCTGAGCCACTCGTACTTCCTGCTGCATATCCAAACTTGCTCGTTAATGGTGGTTCTGGAATCGCAGTAGGTATGGCGACAAACATGGCCCCACATAACTTGGGTGAAGTAATTGCTGCGACTAAGTTCTTGATTGATAATCCAAAGGCGACGCTCAATCAACTGATGAAGCATATCCAGGCACCAGATTTTCCAACCGGCGGAGAGATTGTCGGTATCGAGGGCGTACGCGAGGCCTATGCCACCGGTAAGGGTTCCTTTAAGGTCCGCGCAACTGTTGAGATTTCAAAAGTTACTTCACGCAAAATGGGAATCATCATTAAGGAACTTCCATTTAACATTGGCCCGGAAAAGGTCGTTGAGCGCATTGCAGATCTAGCTAAGGCTAAGAAAATCCAAGGAATTTCCGACATCATCGACCTGACCGATGGCCAGACCGGCACCAACGTTGTCATCGAGCTTAAGAACGGCTTTGAACCTGAAGATGTCCTGGAAAAGCTCTACAAGTTAACTCCGATGGAAGATGCCTTTGCCATCAACGCTGTAGCTCTCGTGAAGGGTCGCCCGCAGACCTTGGGACTCAAAGAGCTGCTTCAAGTCTTTATCGATCACCGCATCGAAGTTGTTACTCGCCGATCTGAATTTAGAAAAGCTAAAGCTTCTGCTCGATTGTTGATGGTTGATGGACTTCTCAAGGCAATTATTGATATTGATAAAGTCATCAAGATCATCCGCGGCAGTGATGATGCAACTGCTGCAAAAGCTTCATTGATCAAGGATTTCAAGCTCAATGATGAACAAGCAACATATATCCTCGATATGCCTCTTCGTCGTTTGACCAAGATGAGCAAACTTGAACTTGAAAGTGAACAGAAGGAGCTCAAGAAAACCATCGCCGATCTCACCGCTCTATTAAAGAGTGATGAGAACATCAGAGCGCTCATCTCCACAGAGCTCACAGCAGTTGCTAAGTCCTATGCAACACCTCGCCGTACGCGCATTGGTTCATAAGCAAGCAATATAAGTATTCAATTTCGCACCTACCGCCTCTGTGTGGGAGACTTACTCAAATGATCGCAACTACCGCCCTTGAGCTTCGCGCTGGGGCCAGACTCCTTGTTTCTGGAGTAAATGTTCGCATCAATCACGGAGATCGCATCGGCTTTGTTGGACGTAACGGTGCCGGAAAATCAACCCTGGCAAAAGTTCTAGCAGGAGAGACTCTTCCTGCAGGGGGTGCCGTACAACGCACCGGCAAGATCGGATATCTCCCCCAAGATCCTCGTACTGGTGAAGATCAGGGAACTGTTATCGAACGCATTCTCTCTGCGCGAGATTTAGATCAGATCGCAGCCCGCATGACACAAGTTGAGCAAGAGATGGCAACCACCGAAGGTGAAGCACTTGAAAAGGCAATGGAGCGTTACACCCGCGTTGATGCTGAATTCCAAGCAGCCGGTGGCTATGCCGCAACTGCCGAGGCAGAAGCAATCGCAACTTCACTTGGAGTCTCTGAGGCCGTATTTGGAAATCAACTCGAGACTTTATCTGGCGGACAGCGACGTCGTATTGAACTCGCTCGCATTCTCTTCTCTGGCGCTGAGACTCTTCTACTCGATGAGCCAACGAACCACTTGGATGCCGACTCCATTATTTGGCTACGTAACTACTTAAGCACCTACTCAGGTGGCCTTGTCATCATCTCTCACGATGTAAACCTGATTGAGACAGTCGTAAATAAAGTCTTTTATATCGATGGAAACCGTAACGTCATCGATGTCTATAACTTGGGCTGGAGACAGTATCTCTTGCAGCGCGAACAAGATGAACATCGCCGTAAGAAAGAGCGTGCCAACGCCGAGAAGAAGGCTGAAATCTTGCAGAAGCAAGGCGAGAAGATGCGCGCTAAAGCTTCAAAGGCAACCGCGGCCCAAGGCATGTTACGTCGCGCCGAGAAACTTCGTTCCTCACTCGATGACGTTCGCGTCAAAGATAAAGTCGCCAAACTTCGCTTTCCTACCCCAGCACCGTGTGGAAAGACTCCCCTATCGGGTGAAGAGCTATCTAAGAACTACGGTTCACTTGAAATCTTTACAGATGTTTCCTGCGTTATTGATAAGGGTTCTCGCGTTGTCATCTTGGGACTTAACGGTGCTGGCAAAACAACTCTACTTAAGATTCTTGCTAGCCAACTCGAATCAGATACCGGCAAAGTCGAACATGGCCATGGGTTGAAACTTGGTTACTACGCACAGGAACATGAAATGCTCGATTTCGAACGCACCATTCTAGAAAATATGATGTCTTCTAAGGATGACCTTCGCGAGCCTGAAGCACGTAACGTCCTTGGTTCATTCCTCTTTGTCGGTGACGACGTTCATAAGCCAGTGAAGGTGTTATCTGGTGGAGAGCGAACACGTCTTGCCCTAGCTACTTTGGTTGTTTCGGCTGCAAATGTACTTCTGCTTGATGAGCCAACGAATAACTTAGACCCAGCATCTCGTGAAGAAATCTTGGGCGCACTCGGAGAATATCAAGGCGCAGTAATTATGGTCTCTCACGATGAGGGTGCTGTTCAAGCACTCAAGCCAGAGCGCGTGATCTTGCTGCCTGATGGCGATGAAGATATTTGGAAAGAAGAGTATTTCGATCTAGTCGCAATCGATTAAGAGATACACATCACTTATCTCACACTGCAGCACTCTTTAACCTCAGTTAAATTTGCACTGACAAATTAACTGGTATCGGAGAGAATAATGAAGAAGAAAGTCTTAGCAATCACTGCAATTTTGCTCCTTCTTGGCGGCCAATCTGCAGAAGCGGTAACGAAGGTGACTGTAGAAAACAGCAAGAAAATCTCTGCAAAGAATGGGCTCGTAACGTTTAAAGTCTCAAATCTTCCAAAGAGTAACGGAATTTATATTTCCCAATGTATGGCCATTGAAGAGGGCAAGAAGAAGCCTTCTGCTTGCAATCCCGCAAAGGCTTCAAAATTATGGATTTCAGATGTGCCGGCCGACATTGCAATGGGTGCTACCTCGAGCAAGAGCAAGCTGACGATGAAAGTTGATAAATACTTTACAAAGGGCGATTGCGTTCATACAAAGTGCATTTTCTATGTAACAAATGATCACAATGCTCCAACAGACCGAAGTGAAGACCAGGCAATCCAATTCAAATTTAGCGGTATTAACCTTTTCTAAAGCTTAGGAGTTTCAATTAAGGGCTGGGGCTTAGCGCCTCAGCCCTTTTTAGTTCTGTTGGATCAAGCGTCGATGCGGTCGCGATCGATCTCAGCGGTAGAGATAAATTCTTTACGTGGGGAAACATCGTTACCCATCAAGAGCTCAAACATCTTCTCAGCAGCCGTGGCATCTGAAACTGTAATGCGGCGAAGTGTGCGTGCATCTGGATCCATCGTGGTCTCACGGAGCTGATCAGCATCCATCTCACCGAGGCCTTTATAGCGCTGAATAGGCTCTTTCCATTTCTTGCCGGCCTTTGTCAGCTCTGCAGTGACCTTCTTCATCTCATCATCAGAGTATGTGTAGATGTACTCACCTTTTTTACCGCCACCACCCATGGTTTCAATCCGGTGAAGTGGTGGGATTGCAGCAAATACTCGACCAGAATCAATCATTGGACGCATGTAGCGATATAAAAGAGTCAGCAATAGACAGCGAATGTGTGCGCCATCAACGTCAGCATCTGACATCAGAATTAAGCGACCGTAGCGCGCATCATCGAGTTCGAATGACTTTCCAGATCCTGCGCCAAGTACCTGAATAATCGATGCGCACTCAGAGTTATCAAGCATCTGTGAAAGCGAAGCTTTTTGAACGTTGAGGATCTTTCCACGAATAGGCAAGATCGCTTGGAATTCTGAGTTACGAGCAGCCTTTGTAGTTCCTAGCGCTGAGTCGCCCTCAACGATAAAGAGTTCGGTACGAGTGACATCTTCTGAGCGGCAATCTGCAAGTTTTGTTGGAAGTGAAGATGATTCCAGTGCGTTCTTACGGCGTTGCAGATCTTTATGGGCACGAGCTGAGATGCGGGTACGTGAAGCACCGACAACTTTTTCCATAATCAATTTGCCGTTGGCTTTTTCGATGCGCTTTGTAGTGCTGAAAAATTCTTTGAGCTTGTCGGCAACTACTGCAGAAACAATTCTTGTGGCTGCTGCGGTTCCGAGGACTTCCTTAGTCTGACCTTCGAACTGTGGCTCTGACATGCGAACTGTGACGACGGCGGTGAGACCTTCCATCACATCATCCTTGATGACATCTGCTTCGTTCTTCTTCAAGAATCCAGCAGAGCGCATCGCTTCGTTAAACGCTTTAGTGATGGCGCGCTCGAAACCTTGAACGTGAGTTCCGCCCTTAGGGGTTGCAATAATGTTTACGAAGGAGCGAAGAGTTGTATCAAAACCCATTCCCCACTTCAGCGCGATATCAACTTCCATATCGCGCTCGACCTCTGTGGAGACCATATGGCCCTTGTCATCAAGAACAGGAACAGTCTCTTGATAATGGCCGCTGCCGTAAATACGAATAACACTTCCCACTGGTTCATCTGGCTGCAAGAAATCGCAGTACTCAGAGATGCCGCCCTTATGGAAGAAGGACTCCGTAGTTGGGGTCTTGGTGCGATTATCGTTAACAATCAAGGTAAGGCCTGGAACTAAGAAAGATGTTTGGCGCGCACGTGCATAGATATCTTCAATATCTAGGGTGGCTTCCTTTAAGAAGATCTGCTTATCGCTCCACCACTTAATGCGTGTGCCGGTAACTTTTGCTGAAAC
>CAXNHI010000051.1:0-6116 GCA_964202195.1 Candidatus Planktophila sp.
ATGAAGTTTGTTGGACGATTTATTCCGCCACTGAGAATAGGTGGAGTTTCCCTGGATCTAGCATTTATCGTGCTTCTACTCGGACTTAATTTCGCATCAACTATCGTGCGAGTTGTTCTCTAAGCTTTCTTAAGAGTAAGGGCGATGCCAAGTTCGTTCTCGCCTACTTCAATCGACTCATCGCGAGTAAGTGAAGTCGCAAGTACTTCACCGCAGATATGAGAATCCTGTGCAGCGACTGCAGCAAGGATTTGAGGCAGTGCGTTATATGTCACGATGATGCGATCTGAAATATCAAATCCATCGCTTTTGCGGCGCTCTTGAATAAAGCGGATTACTTCCCGGACCAGACCAGCTTCAATGAGCTCTGGGGTAAGCGTTAAATCAAGAGCTACAGACTCACCGTCGTGACTTGCAACCATCCATCCGCTCTTTGGAACTTCAGTGACGACTAAATCGCCAAGATCAATCTCAAAGGTTCCAACCGTTGCACTGCTCTGGCTCCGAAGAGTCTTCACAAGCAGGGTCGCATCGGCTGCGGCAATCAGCTTGGCGACAGCCTGAACGTCTGCGCCATATTTTGCACCGAGTGATTTGAAGTTTGCCTTGATTGAGATATCTACAAGATCACCATCGGCATCTGCAATATCAGCAAGGCTAATAACATTGAGTTCGTCTGCGATCTGATCTTTCATTTCAACGGGGAGTTTGTCCCAACCAGCTGCTGAAATGAGAGCACGTCCAAGTGGTTGACGGATCTTGATTCCAGATTCTGCGCGAGCTGCTCGACCTTGTTCAACGACTCGACGAGTCATCGCAACTTGTGTGCTCAGGGTGCGATTGATTAATTGTGGATCTGCAATTGGAAAATCTGTCAGATGGACAGATGCTGCAGCCTCAGAATGTGCGGGGCGGATCAACTCTTGCCATGCATGCTCTGAGATAAATGGAACCATGGGAGCTAGAAGTTGAGTCAGAGTTTCTAGGCATTCATGGAGCGTGGCTAGAGCAGCAACATCCCCATCCCAGAAGCGACGACGAGAGCGACGCACATACCAGTTGGAGAGATCATCGATAAATGCAGCAAGTACTCGACCTGCATGTTGTGAATCAAATTCGGTATATGCCTTATCTACTTCTTCAATAAGGATATTGAGCTCAGATAAAATCCAGTGATCCATTAAAGAACGATCTTTCACTGCCGGCGACTGAGCGAGATCAAAGTTGGATGCGTGGGCGTAGAGAGAGTGGAAAGAGATGGTGTTCCAGTAAGTCAGGAGTGTCTTTCGTACTACATCGCTAATTGCATCATGGCCAACGCGACGAGCAGACCAGGGAGATCCAGCTGCCAGCATGTACCAGCGCACAGCATCTGCACCGTGTTGATCCATCAACGCAATGGGCTCTAGGACATTTCCTAGATGCTTACTCATCTTGCGCCCATCTTTATCAAGGATGTGGCCTAGGCAGAGCACATCCTTATACGAGGATTCATCAAAGACTAAGGTTCCAATTGTCATCAGCGTGTAGAACCAGCCGCGCGTTTGGTCGATCGCCTCACAGATAAAGTCGGCAGGGTAGGCCGCTTCAAACTTCTCTTTGGAACCTTCCTTATGTGGGTAACCCCATTGAGCAAATGGCATCGCACCGGAATCAAACCAACAGTCAATAACTTCTGGGACTCGAACCATCGTGCTCGCACATTCTGCACATGCAAAGGTGATGTCATCAACATAGGGACGATGTGGATCTAGCTCAAGTAAATCTGCCCCGGCTAGTTGGCCAAGTTCTTCGAGCGAATCAACGCAGACCTCATGCTTATTTTCACAGCGCCAGATAGGTAGGGGAGTTCCCCAGAATCTGTTACGTGAAAGAGCCCAGTCAATATTGTTGTTGAGCCAATCACCATATCGACCCGTCTTGATGGTCTCTGGATGCCAATTAGTCTTTTCATTTTCGCGGATGAGAGCATCCTTGATAGATGTAGTGCGGATGTACCACGATGGTTGTGCGTAATAGATCAGCGCTGTGTGACAACGCCAGCAATGAGGGTATGAATGCTCGTATTGAAGATGTTTGTAAAGAACGCCTCGTGATTTGAGTTCTTTCACAAGTGGCTTATCTGCATCTTTAAAGAAGAGACCGCCCACCATGGGAACTTCTGGCAGGAATGCTCCGTTAGGAGCGATTGGGTTAATAACAGGCAATCCATAGCTGCGACATACCTGTAAGTCATCGGCACCGAAGGCAGGTGCTTGATGAACAAGACCTGTTCCATCTTCGGTAGTGACATAGGTTGCTAGAACAACAAAGTGGGCGTCAGGGATCTCGACAAAGTCCAATGGGCGCGAATATGTCACTCGTTCAAGTGATGAACCCTTAAAGGTTTTGAGAATCTCTACATCCCCAATCAAACTACCGGTCAGCGCCTCTGCTACAACGAGAACTTCGGAGGCTTCTTCGTGGGTGACTCGGGCTGCCACATAATCAACATCTGGGTGAACTGCGATTGCAGTATTTGAAACAAGTGTCCATGGAGTAGTCGTCCATACGAGAAGCGATGCTTTGAGATCGACTAATTCACCAGAGGTAATGGGAAAGCGGATAAAGACTGAAGGATCAGTGACAGTTTCATACCCTTGCGCTAACTCGTGATCTGAAAGACCTGTGCCACATCGCGGACAGTAAGGAGCAACGCGATGGTCTTGCACGAGAAGACCCTTCTTCCAGATCTCCTTGAGCGACCACCAGACGCTTTCCACATACTCCGGCGACATAGTCCAATATGCTTGATCGAAATCAACCCAGAAGCCCATGCGCTCTGTCATGGTTGTAAAGGCATCTACATGTCGCGTGACTGACTCTCGACACTTGTCGTTAAATGGAGCGATACCAAATTTTTCGATATCGCCCTTGCCTGTAAATCCCAACTCTCTCTCGACTGCAATTTCAACGGGAAGGCCGTGACAATCCCACCCAGCTTTTCGGGTAACGAACTTGCCCTTCATCGTATGAAAACGAGGAAAGACATCCTTAAATACACGAGCCTCAATATGGTGCGTTCCGGGCATTCCATTGGCAGTGGGTGGGCCTTCATAAAAAGTCCATGGGATCTGGCCTTCACGCGCCTTGAGTGATCGCTCAAAAATTGAATGGTCAGCCCACATCGCAAGGATTGAGTGCTCCATCGCAGGCAGGTCAATCTGGGCTGCGAGTGGGCGAAATTGTGAGCTCATGAGGGTGCCGAGTCTAATGCAGGGCACTTGACCTGCTGCAATCGCCCCTGCACTTTGAGTAGGTCAATATTTGTAGCCTGTGCAACGAGTGGCATATTTGGTAGAAGTCGAAAAAGCGCATAAGGTGCGCGGCGTGTCAGCAAAAAAGGTAGTCAAGAAGGCGGCGAAGAAAGCTCCCGCCAAGAAGGCCCCTGCCAAGAAAGCTGCAGTTAAACCAGTTAAAAAGGTAGCCAAGAAAGCACCTGCAAAGAAAATTGCAAAGAAGGCGCCAGCGAAGAAAGTTGCCGCTAAAAAAGTTCTAGCGAAGAAAGCGCCCGCCAAAGCTCCGCTAAAGAAGAGCGCACCAGGTCGACCTTTTCCATCTAAAGCTGGGAAGCCAACGCTGACCGTTGATGAAAAGTCGCAGACAGTTTCTGTCGCTACCGTCATTGCTCCCGTTGCAGCACCTGTCATTGAAGAGCGTCGACTTGTGATGCCGCCGCCACCGCGACCAGTCAAGAGTGGAAAGAAGGTTGCGCCACTGAAGCCAATTAAATCCGCCCCCACACCTGTCACCGCATCAGCTGGGGAAACCCCATGGAGCGCTGCAGAGCTAAAGGCAATGCGGATCGAACTTTCGAAAGAATTGCTTCGCCTCAAGCATGAGCTTGTATTGATTGAAACTGAGATGGAAGAGTTGATCGCAGATTCTGGTGAAGGTGCAGGCGATGATCAAGCTGACTCAGGAACAAAGACCTTCGAGCGCGAACATGAGATGTCACTTGTCATCAATGCGCGCGACATGGTTTTGCAGACAGAGCGAGCACTCGATCGCATCGATAGTAAGAGCTACGGCAATTGTGAAGATTGTTCACATCCAATTGGTAAAGAGCGCCTGCAAGTATTTCCACGAGCAACTCTTTGCATGATCTGTAAGCAGAAAGAAGAGCGACGCTAAAGGTGCCTCTGGCAAGATCTACTTATTACTGGCAACGCCTCTACTTTCTTGCAGCTCTCGTCTGGCTCATTGATTACTCAACAAAAGTGTGGGCGCTGAAAAATCTAAGCCAAGTAGAACCAATCAAAGTCATCGGATCAGCCCTTCAACTACGTTTGGTCTTTAATCCTGGCGCAGCATTTAGCTTTGCAACAAGTTTTACCTTCATCTTCACAATTCTTGCTCTTCTGGCAGTTGGCGTAATTGCCTACTACGCAATCAAGATTGCGCATCTTTGGTGGGCAGCAGTCTTAGGCCTTGCTCTAGGTGGCATTCTCGGAAACCTCACAGATCGAATTTTTAGGCAACCATCGACATTTAACGGACATGTCATCGATTGGATTGAACTTCCACGCTGGCCGGTATTTAACGTTGCCGATATGGCCATAGTCTGCGCAGCGTTACTATCAGTACTCTTAATCGCTAAGGAGATTCCTCCTTTTGCCCCACCAGGCGCGCAGAAGTAGTCGGGGAGAATTGTGGCTAGAGAATTACGAACGTTGAGCGTTCCTGAGGGTGTTGCAGGAGAACGTATCGATAGCGCACTCGTTCGAGTTTTAGGGCTATCCCGGTCTGCAATTGTGCGGCTGATCGAGGATGGAGATATCACCTGCGAAGGCAAGGCGATAGGAAAGTCAGATCGCGTCAGTGCGTCGCAAGTAATTGATGTATTACTTCCCGAGACGATCGAGCGCGAGCCAATTCCACTGACTCCTTTAGAAGGTTTAGAAGTTGTCTATAACGATGACCACATTCTCGTGATCAACAAACCTGTGGGATGCGCCGCCCACCCAAGTCCAGGATGGCACGGACCCACAGTTGTTGGAGCGCTAGCCGCAGCCGGGTACACCATTTCAACATCAGGGGCAGCAGAGCGCACCGGAATTGTCCATCGTCTAGATGTAGGCACAAGCGGTTTGATGGTTGTTGCCAAAACTGATCGTGCATTTACAGTATTGAAAGAAGCATTTCGTACACGAAGTGTTGATAAGACTTATCACGCACTTATCCAAGGACATATTGATCCGCCGACGGGGACAATTGATGCGCCTATCGATCGACATCCAAAAGTTGATCACCGATTTGCTGTTGTCGCAGATGGTAAAGAGAGCATCACGCATTATGAACTCATCGAGTATTACCGCTCAGTGAGCATGATCAAGGTTGAACTCGAAACAGGGCGTACACATCAAATTCGTGTCCACTTCAGCGCGCTCAATCATCCATTGGTTGGTGACACCACCTATGGGGCTGATCCAGTTCTCGCTAAATCGCTGCAGATGTCGCGACCGTGGCTTCACGCCAAAGAGCTACGTTTTACCCATCCCATTACTGAAGAGCAGATGGAGTTCAAGGCTGACTATCCAGATGACCTTCAGGCTTGTCTGGCGTTGCTATCCGATGCAGTCATTCCGTAAGTGCTAATTTAGCCAGCCTATGAGCGGCAATCCTTCAGATTCATTTGTACATCTACACGTCCACACCGAGTACTCGATGCTCGATGGAGCTGCACGCGTGGGAGATTTAGTAGCCGAAGTCGCGCGCCAAGAAATGCCAGCGATTGCCATGACAGATCATGGAAATGTTTTCGGAGCATTTGAATTTTATAAGCAGGCGACAAAAGTCGGCGTAAAACCCATCATCGGTATCGAAGCCTATGTCGCTCCAGAATCACGGCACGAGAAAAAACGAGTGCAGTGGGCAAGCGGCGGTGAAGATGACGTGTCAGGTGGTGGTGCATATACCCATATGACAATCTTGGCTGAAAATAATCAAGGGCTTGCAAACCTCTTCCGCCTCTCATCCCTTGCCTCTCTTGAAGGTTATTACTACAAGCCGCGCATGGATCGTGAACTTCTCTCTCGATATGCAGATGGTCTTATAGCAACTACGGGTTGTCCCGG
>CAXNHI010000052.1:0-5987 GCA_964202195.1 Candidatus Planktophila sp.
GATGTCGACTCTCACCACACCGTTGAAGATACATCCCTTGCTTTCGGGCAAGCTCTTCGCGAAGCTCTCGGTGATAAGGCAGGTATTCGCCGCTTTGGTGATGCCATGGTCCCACTCGATGAAGTACTTGTTCAGGTAGCAGTTGACCTATCAGGTCGTCCATACCTTGTTCACCGTCAACCAGAGATCGTCGAGCTCATCGGAACATTTGATACAACTTTAGGCAAGCACATTTGGGAATCCATTGTTGCCGAAGCACACATCGCACTCCATATTCGTGTTCTTGAAGGACGCAACGCACACCATGTTTTTGAGGCGCAATTCAAGGCTGTTGCTCGCGCACTCCGTGATGCAGTTGCCCTTGATGGACGGGTAAGCGGTATCCCTTCAACAAAAGGTTCACTCTAATTTCAACAATTGCAATTCTGGATTACGGTTCAGGTAATCTTCGATCAGCAGCTCGAGCATTTGAAACTTCTGGTCACGATGTCATTCTGACTTCTGATCTAGATGTAGCGCGTGAGGCAGCTGGGTTGGTCGTCCCCGGAGTAGGTGCTTTCTCTGCTTGCATGAATGGACTCAATAAGGTCAAAGCTGCTGAAGTGATTCATGCACGTTATAAACAATCACGCCCCACTATTGGAATCTGTATTGGCATGCAAGTTCTTTTCGCTGATAGCGATGAGAATGGCAGCCACTCAGGAATCAAAATTTGGCCAACTTCTGTGAGCAAGTTACATGCACCTGTCTTGCCTCATATGGGCTGGAATAGCGTTGAACCAGATTCAAATTCGACGTTATTTGCTGGCGTTGAGGGAGAGTCATTCTATTTCGTGCACTCATATGCTGCTCGTGACTTACCCGGAGCAGTTAATACCTACGCCACTCACGGAGAAAAGTTTCTTGCTGCATCAGAAGATGGTGCACTCAGTGCAACACAATTTCACCCTGAAAAATCAGGACGTGCCGGCCTTGTGCTTATCAAGAATTGGAGTAAGACGCTATGAACTTTCTTGAGCTCTTGCCCGCGGTAGATGTGAAAGATGGTCGCGCTGTTCGACTTGTTCAGGGTGAGCTTGATCGAGAGAGTATTTACGGTTCTCCACTTGAAGTTGCTCTTGATTTTCAAAAATCAGGTGCGCAGTGGTTACACCTCGTTGATTTAGATGCAGCATTTGGCCGCGGCGAAAATAGCGCGCTACTTGCAGAAGTAGTTGGTCGGTTAGATATTGACGTTGAGCTCTCAGGGGGAATTCGTGATGATGAGTCACTCGCGCGCGCTCTAGCCACGGGATGTCGCAGAGTAAATCTTGGAACTGCTGCTCTAGAAAACCCAGAGTGGACATCACGCGTAATTGCAGAGCATGGAGATCGCATCGCTGTGGGGCTAGATGTTCGCGGACATGTTCTTGCGGCACGAGGATGGACAAAAGAGGGAGGCGATCTCTTTGAAACGTTAGCTCGCCTCGAGTCAGATGGATGCGCACGCTATGTCGTTACCGATGTCACCAAAGATGGAACGCTGCAGGGTCCAAATTTAGAGTTACTTAAAGAGGTATGCGCTGCTACCAAAAAACCAGTGGTAGCAAGTGGTGGAATTTCTAGCCTTGAAGATATCAAAGCGCTCTCCGCTCTTAGCCACATTGGCGTTGAGGGAGCGATTGTTGGCAAGGCGCTTTACGCCGGAGCATTTACTTTGGAGCAAGCGCTAGAAGTGACGCGCTCATGACTTTATCTTCTCGGATCATCGCTTGTCTTGATGTTAATGAGGGACGAGTTGTTAAGGGTGTGAACTTTACCGATCTTGTTGATGCGGGTGATCCAGTTGAAATGGCAAAGCTTTACGATGCAGAAGGTATTGATGAGCTGACTTTTCTTGATATTTCAGCCAGCGTTGCAAATCGGGAAACGACATATGACGTCGTAAGCAGGACCGCTGAACAAGTTTTTATCCCTTTGACTGTCGGTGGGGGAGTGCGAACTGTCGACGATGTTGATCGATTGTTACGTTCTGGGGCAGATAAAGTTTCAGTGAACACCGCAGCGATTGCTCGCCCAGATTTGATATCTGAGATTGCAGACCGGTTCGGAACTCAGGTCCTAGTCTTATCAGTTGATGCACGCAGAGCACGAACAGTTTCGGGTTTTGAAGTTACTACTCATGGTGGACGAACCAGTGCCGGTATTGATGCACTCGAGTGGATCGAGAAAGCAACGGCACTCGGTGTCGGAGAAATTCTTCTCAACTCGATGGATGCTGACGGAACGCGGGCAGGCTATGACATTGGAATGATCTCAAGAGTTCGCGAGATCTCGTCACTTCCCCTTATCGCTAGCGGGGGAGCTGGCTCTCTCGAAGACTTCGCAGCTGCAATTGAGGCGGGGGCAGATGCTCTCTTGGCTGCGAGTGTCTTTCATTTTGGGGTTCATCGCATTAGTGATGTGAAGAAGTACTTAGCTGAGCATGGATATTGCGTGCGCACGAGCGCTCTGACCTAAGGCACAATTACCCTGTGAGCATCTCTCTTTCCCCTGCGATTCTTGAACTTCTCAAGAACTCTGATGACTTGATGCCTGCTATTGCACAAGACAGTCTCTCCGGTGAAGTTTTAATGCTCGCCTACGTCAATACAGAATCTCTAGCAATGACGATTGAATCTGGTTTTGCAACATACTTTAGTCGCTCGCGTAATCAACTCTGGAAAAAGGGCGAAACTTCAGGCCACCTGCAGAAAGTTGTCTCGATCTCCATCGATTGCGATGGAGATGCAATTTTGTTTCAAGTAGAGCAAGAAGGTTCGGCTTGCCACACCGGAGAATTCACCTGCTTCCATCGCGAAATTCATCCAGCAAAAGATGAGAACAATTAGTACGTGTTGCTATGAATCTTCAAGAATTTAGAGAGTATGCCTCCAAGTACAATGTAATTCCTGTTTATAGAAAATTGTTGGCGGATGGCGAAACACCTCTTGGCGTCTATCGCAAGTTGACTGGAAATTCGGCGGGTTCTTTTCTTCTTGAATCGGCTGAGCATGGCGGTGCATGGTCGCGGTATTCATTTATTGGAGCGCACTCCCAAGCAACGTTGAGCGAAAAAGATGGCAGTGCTCACTGGATTGGTGTCGCACCAGCTGGTGCACCGCAGGGGATTGATCCTTTGGAAGCGCTTCGCCAATCTGCCTCTCATCTACGTTCACCGAAAATTGCAGGACTACCGCCGCTAACTGGTGGGCTAGTTGGATATATGAGTTACGACAGTGTTAGAGGGCTTGAGAAATTACCTTCATTAGCAGTCAAAGATATTCCGCTACCTGAAATAGCTTTTATGTTGACGAGTGATCTAGCAGTTCTAGACCATGCAGAGGGCACCATTACTTTGATTGCTAATGCGATTAACTGGGATGGAAGTGATGATCGCGTAGATGAGGCTTATGAGGATGCGCAGAGACGATTAGATCGAATGCAAGGCGAACTCGCAGCCCCCCTCGAAGGACACATCGCATTTATAAGTTCGAAGACTGAGCCAATCTTTGACCGGAATATAAGTCAGGAAGGGTTCATCGCAAAAGTTGGCCTTGCCAAGGAAAAAATCCTTGCTGGTGAGGCCTTCCAAATCGTTTTGTCACAACGTTTTTCTATGGAGTGCACCGCCGATGCAATAGACGTGTATCGCATGTTGCGATTGCACAATCCATCCCCGTATATGTATCTCTTCAGATTTGAAGGTGGCGTAGAGATTGTGGGATCAAGTCCAGAGGCTTTAGTAAAAGTAACTGATGGTCAGGTGATGGTTCATCCCATCGCAGGAACACGTAAACGGTCATCATCTCCTGAGGAAGATAAGCGGCTAGGTGAGGAGCTGCTTGCGGATCCCAAGGAGCGAGCAGAGCATTTGATGTTGGTAGATCTTGGTCGAAATGATTTAGGTCGGATATGTGCCGCAGGATCCGTTGAAGTTGTTGATTTTATGAGCGTTGAGAGATACTCACATGTAATGCACATTGTCTCAACGGTTACTGGAACACTTGCACAAGAAAAAACTGGAGTGGATGCGCTCTTTGCAACATTTCCAGCTGGCACGCTGTCAGGAGCGCCTAAACCTCGCGCCATGGAGATCATTGAATCGCTAGAGCCACATCGACGCGGTCTCTACGGAGGTGCGATCGGATATCTTGATTTCACAGGCAATGTCGATACCTGTATTGCTATTCGCACCGCACTTATTCACGATGGTCGTGCCTACGTGCAAGCCGGTGCAGGAATCGTTGCAGATTCAGATCCAGAATCTGAAAACCAAGAATGTCTGAATAAAGCCGCCGCTGTTCTTGGCGCAATAAGCGCTGCTCAAGTAATGAGGTCAGCAGAGTGAAAGATCTACTTCCTATTGCAATCAGCGCTGTAGTTATTGGTGCGATCGTGATTTTCTTAAGCAGATATTTCTCCCTTTCATCACGGTATGAACGCAAACCCAAGGTACATACCCCGTGGAGTGCGCAAGATCATGGGATCGATCCCACTGATGAGATAAAACCATGACTGTTCTTGATTCAATCATCGCTGGCGTTCGCGAAGATTTAGCTAAGCGTCGACTTACACTGAGTGAATTGCGTGAGAAATTAGAGAGTGCTCCACCTGTTATAGATGCACACCCAGGACTACGTGGAGATCTAATAAGTGTGATCGCCGAAGTAAAGAGATCTTCTCCGAGCAAAGGAACGCTCGCTGCGATTGTAGATCCCGCAAAACTTGCCGAGCAGTATCAGCAAGCAGGAGCGAGTGTCATTAGCGTTCTTACGGAAGAGCGACGATTTGCTGGCTCTCTTGCCGATCTCGACTTGGTACGTAGTGCAGTAAACATTCCGATCCTGCGCAAAGATTTTATGGTTGATGAATATCAATTTTATGAGGCACGGGCACACGGTGCCGATATGGTGCTACTTATCGTAGCTGCTCTTTCTGCCCGACAACTCAATGATTATTTCGAGATGGCCACTGAGTTAGGAATGGCAAGTCTTATTGAAGTTCATACTCACGATGAGTTGGAACGAGCGATGGAGATTTCACCGAGAATAATTGGAATTAATTCTAGAAATCTCAAAACACTTGACGTCGATCAAAGCGCCTTTGCGGAGCTGCTTCCAGAAATCCCAGCAGAGATCATCAAAGTGGCCGAATCCGGTATCTCTGCCAGGGCCGAAGTTGAGGTCGCCCGCAGTTTTGGTGCAGATGCGATCCTTGTGGGCGAGGCTCTAGTGCGTGCGGGAGATCCAATTTCTGCACTGCATACCCTTCGGGGTCTCTAGTACCCTGACTTCCATGACTCTTGATACGAAGGAAATCATCGGCCACTTTGGTCCCTACGGTGGTCGTTTTGTTCCTGAAGCTCTTATTGGCGCGCTTGAAGAACTCGAAGCGGCACATATTGCAGCAGCGGTTGACCCAGTTTTTATCGCAGAGTTAGAGCATTTACATCGCACGTACACAGGTCGCCCGAGCATCATCACAGAGGTGCCACGTTTTGCAGCACATGCAGGTGGCGCACGAATCTTGCTCAAGCGCGAAGATCTCAATCACACTGGTTCACATAAGATCAATAATGTTTTGGGTCAAGCACTTCTGACAAAACGTATGGGAAAAAAGCGCATCATCGCCGAGACTGGCGCCGGCCAGCACGGAGTTGCTTCGGCTACCGCAGCAGCGCTGATGGGACTTGATTGCGTTGTGTATATGGGTGAAGAAGATACAAAGCGTCAAGCTCTTAACGTCGCACGAATGAAATTACTCGGCGCAGAAGTTGTTCCCGTAACAAGCGGTTCACGCACTCTCAAAGATGCAATTAATGAAGCGATGCGCGATTGGGTAACCAATGTAGAGACCACACATTACTTATTGGGCACTGTTGCAGGACCACACCCATTCCCAACGATGGTTCGCGATTTCCATCGCATTATTGGCGTAGAAGCCCGAGCTCAAGTTTTGGAATTAAC
>CAXNHI010000053.1:0-5987 GCA_964202195.1 Candidatus Planktophila sp.
GATGTCGACTCTCACCACACCGTTGAAGATACATCCCTTGCTTTCGGGCAAGCTCTTCGCGAAGCTCTCGGTGATAAGGCAGGTATTCGCCGCTTTGGTGATGCCATGGTCCCACTCGATGAAGTACTTGTTCAGGTAGCAGTTGACCTCTCAGGTCGTCCATACCTTGTTCACCGTCAACCAGAGATCGTCGAGCTCATCGGAACATTTGATACAACTTTAGGCAAGCACATTTGGGAATCCATTGTTGCCGAAGCACACATAGCACTCCATATTCGTGTTCTTGAAGGACGCAACGCACACCATGTTTTTGAAGCGCAATTCAAGGCTGTTGCTCGCGCACTCCGTGATGCAGTGGCTCTTGATGGACGAGTCAGCGGTATTCCTTCAACAAAGGGTTCACTCTAATTTCAACAATTGCAATTCTGGATTACGGTTCAGGTAATCTTCGATCAGCAGCTCGAGCTTTTGAAACATCTGGTCATGATGTCATTCTGACTTCTGATCTAGATGTAGCGCGTGAGGCAGCTGGGTTGGTCGTCCCCGGAGTGGGTGCTTTCTCTGCTTGTATGAATGGACTCAATAAGGTCAAAGCTGCTGAAGTGATTCATGCACGTTTTAAGCAATCACGTCCCACGATCGGTATTTGTATTGGGATGCAAGTTCTCTTCGCAGATAGTGATGAGAATGGTATTCATTCTGGAATCAAAATGTGGCCGACATCAGTGCGCAAGTTACATGCACCGATCCTGCCGCATATGGGCTGGAATAGCGTTGAACCAGATTCAAAGTCGACGTTATTTGCTGGCGTTGAGGGAGAGTCTTTCTATTTCGTGCACTCATATGCTGCTCGTGAGTTACCTGGGGCAGTTAATACCTACGCTACTCACGGAGAAAAATTTCTTGCTGCAACAGAAGATGGTGCACTCAGTGCAACACAATTTCACCCTGAGAAATCAGGACGCGCTGGCCTTGTGCTGATCAAGAATTGGAGTAAAACGTTATGAACTTTCTTGAGCTCCTGCCAGCAGTAGATGTGAAAGATGGTCGCGCAGTTCGCCTAGTTCAGGGTGAGCTCGCACGTGAAAGTGTTTATGGCTCTCCACTCGAAGTGGCTCTTGATTTTCAGAAATCAGGTGCGCAGTGGTTACATCTGGTTGATTTGGATGCAGCCTTTGGCCGGGGAGAAAACAGCGCCTTGCTAGCAGAGGTCGTCGGTAGATTGGATATCGATGTTGAGCTATCAGGTGGAATTCGTGATGATGAATCACTGAAGCGTGCCCTGGCCACTGGATGCCGCAGAGTCAATCTGGGAACTGCCGCTCTGGAAAACCCAGAGTGGACTTCACGCGTGATTGCAGAGCATGGTGATCGCATCGCGGTTGGCCTAGATGTACGTGGACATGTTCTCGCCGCACGAGGGTGGACAAAAGAGGGCGGCGATCTCTTTGAAACGTTAGCTCGCTTGGAGTCAGATGGATGCGCGCGGTATGTCGTTACCGATGTCACCAAAGATGGAACGCTACAGGGTCCAAATTTAGAGTTACTTAAAGAGGTATGTGCTGCAACTAAGAAACCAGTGGTAGCAAGTGGTGGAATTTCTAGCCTGGAAGATATCAAAGCGCTCTGTGCCCTTACTGAGATTGGTGTTGAAGGAGCGATTGTTGGCAAGGCTCTGTATGCAGCCGCGTTTACTCTCGAACAAGCGCTGGAAGTAACTCGATCATGACTCTATCTTCTCGAATCATCGCTTGCCTTGATGTTAATGAGGGGCGCGTAGTTAAAGGTGTGAACTTCACCGATCTCGTTGATGCGGGCGATCCTGTTGAGATGGCAAAAATCTACGATAGCGAAGGCGTTGACGAGCTCACCTTTTTAGATATTTCAGCTAGCGTTGCAAATCGGGAGACTACATATGACGTTGTGAGTAGAACTGCCGAGCAAGTATTCATCCCGCTGACAGTCGGCGGAGGAATTAGAACAGTCGATGATGTCGATCGATTACTACGTTCTGGAGCAGATAAAGTTTCTGTCAATACCGCAGCGATAGCTCGTCCAGATTTAATTTCTGAGATTGCAGACCGCTTTGGAACTCAGGTCCTTGTCTTATCAGTGGATGCTCGTAGAGCGCGAACAATTTCAGGCTTTGAAGTCACCACTCATGGTGGACGAACCAGCGCTGGCATTGATGCACTTGAGTGGATTGAGAAAGCAACGGCACTCGGTGTCGGTGAAATTCTTCTCAACTCGATGGATGCAGATGGAACGCGGGCGGGGTATGACATTGGAATGATTTCCAGAGTTCGCGAGATCTCTTCTCTTCCACTTATCGCTAGCGGGGGAGCAGGCTCACTCGAGGACTTTGCTGCTGCAATTGAGGCAGGGGCAGATGCTCTCTTGGCTGCGAGTGTCTTTCACTTTGGGGTTCATCGCATTACTGATGTGAAGAAGTACTTATCTGAGCATGGATATTCCGTGCGCACGAGCGCTCTGACCTAAGGCACAATTACCCTGTGAGCCTCTCTCTTTCTCCTGCGATTCTTGATCTTTTCAAGAACTCCGATGACTTGATGCCTGCTATCGCACAAGACAGTCTCTCTGGTGAGGTATTAATGCTCGCCTACGTCAATACAGAATCTCTAGCGATGACGATTGATTCTGGTTTTGCAACATATTTCAGCCGCTCGCGAAACCAGCTTTGGAAGAAGGGCGAGACGTCAGGCCACCTTCAAAAAGTTGTCTCAATCTCCATTGATTGCGATGGAGATGCAATTTTGTTTCAAGTAGAGCAAGAAGGTTCGGCTTGCCATACAGGGGAATTTACCTGCTTCCATCGCGAAATTCATCCAGCAAAAGATGAGAACAATTAGTAAGTGACCCTATGAATCTTCAAGAATTTAGAGAGTATGCATCCACGTACAACGTAATTCCTGTTTATAGAAAACTTTTAGCAGATGGTGAAACTCCACTTGGTGTCTATCGCAAGTTGACTGGAAATTCGGCGGACTCCTTTCTCCTTGAATCAGCTGAACATGGCGGTGCATGGTCACGCTATTCATTTATCGGAGCGCACTCTCAGGCAACACTGAGCGAAAAAGATGGCAGAGCTCATTGGATCGGTGTCGCACCGGCTGGTGCGCCACAAGGAATTGATCCTTTGGAAGCGCTCCGTCTCTCAGCGTCTCATCTGCGTTCCCCGAAGATTGCAGGACTGCCACCTCTTACTGGTGGTCTCGTTGGATATATGAGCTATGACAGTGTGAGAGGGCTAGAGAAGTTGCCATCCTTGGCCATCAAAGATATTCCACTTCCAGAAATTGCCTTCATGCTGACGAGTGATCTAGCAGTTTTAGACCATGCTGAGGGCAGCATCACTTTAATTGCAAATGCAATTAACTGGGATGGAAGCGATGATCGAATGGATGAAGCGTATGAGGATGCGCAGAATCGCTTAGATCGAATGCAACGCGAACTCGCTTCCCCACTTGAAGGATATATCGCACATATAAGTTCACAATCTGAGCCAATCTTCGATCGGAATATAAGTCAGGAAGAGTTCATCGCAAAAGTTGGCCTTGCAAAGGAAGAGATTCTTGCCGGTGAAGCTTTCCAAATCGTTTTATCACAACGCTTTTCAATGGAGTGCACCGCCGATGCAATTGATGTCTATCGCATGCTGCGATTGCACAATCCATCTCCATATATGTATCTCTTCAGATTCGAAGGTGGAGTAGATGTTGTGGGATCAAGTCCAGAGGCGCTGGTTAAAGTGACGCAAGGTCAGGTGATGGTGCACCCGATCGCCGGTACACGTAAACGCTCATCATCTCCCGAAGAAGATAAGCGTTTGGGTGAAGAGCTTCTTGCTGATCCGAAAGAGCGTGCAGAGCATTTGATGTTGGTAGATCTTGGCCGAAATGATTTAGGTCGGATATGTGCTGCAGGATCAGTCGAGGTTGTTGATTTCATGAGCGTTGAGCGATATTCACATGTGATGCATATTGTTTCAACCGTGACGGGAACGCTGGCACAAGATAAAACCGGGGTCGATGCACTCTTTGCAACATTTCCCGCAGGCACTCTCTCAGGTGCTCCAAAGCCGCGAGCAATGGAGATTATTGAATCGCTAGAGCCGCATCGACGCGGACTCTATGGAGGCGCGATCGGATATCTTGATTTCACAGGCAACGTCGATACATGTATTGCTATTCGCACCGCACTTATTCACGATGGTCGTGCATATGTGCAAGCTGGAGCAGGAATCGTTGCAGATTCAGATCCACAATCTGAAAATCAAGAGTGTCTCAATAAAGCCGCTGCTGTTCTCGGCGCGATTAGCGCTGCTCAAGTAATGAGGCCAGCAGAGTGAGAGATCTACTTCCTATTGCAATCAGCGCTGTAGTTATTGGTGCGATCGTGATTTTCTTAAGCAGGCATTTCTCCCTTTCATCTCGGTATGAACGCAAGCCCAAGGTACATACCCCGTGGAGTGCCCAAGATCATGGAATCGATCCCACCGACGAGCCAAAACTATGACCGTCCTCGATTCAATCATTGCGGGCGTCCGAGAAGATTTGGCTAAACGCCGTCTTCCACTCAGTGAATTGCGTGAGAAATTAGAGGGTGCGCCCCCTGTCATTGATGCACATCCAGGGCTGCGTGGTGATCTGATTAGCGTGATTGCTGAAGTGAAGAGATCTTCTCCGAGCAAAGGAACGCTAGCTGCGATTGTGGATCCTGCGAAGTTAGCTGAGCAATACCAGCAAGCTGGTGCAAGTATCATTAGTGTTCTTACAGAAGAGCGAAGATTTGGTGGCTCTCTCGCTGACCTTAAGTCGGTGCGAAGTGCTGTAGATATTCCAATTCTGCGCAAAGACTTTATGGTTGATGAATATCAATTTTATGAAGCGCGGGCATATGGCGCAGACGTTGTCCTACTCATAGTGGCCGCACTTTCTGCACGTCAACTCAACGATTATTACGAAATGGCTACTGAGCTCGGCATGGCAAGTCTTATCGAAGTCCACACCCATGACGAGTTAGAGCGGGCGATGGAAATATCTCCCAGAATAATTGGAATTAATTCTAGAAATCTCAAAACACTTGAGGTCGATCAAAGCGCATTTGCCGAGCTGCTTCCAGAAATCCCAGCAGAGATCATCAAGGTGGCTGAATCCGGTATCTCTGCCAGGGCTGAAGTTGAACTCGCCCGCAGTTTCGGTGCAGATGCAATCCTCGTGGGTGAGGCTCTGGTGCGGGCAGGGGATCCAATTTCTGCACTGCATACCCTTCGTGGTCTCTAGTACCCTCACTTCTATGACTCTTGATACGAAGGAAATCATCGGACACTTTGGTCCCTACGGTGGTCGCTTTGTTCCGGAAGCTCTTATTGGCGCACTGGAAGAACTTGAAGCGGCGCATAAGGCAGCCGCGATTGATCCCATTTTTATCGCAGAGTTAGAACACTTACATCGCACATACACAGGTCGCCCCAGCATCATCACAGAGGTACCACGTTTTGCAGCACATGCAGGCGGTGCTCGCATTATTCTCAAGCGTGAGGATCTCAATCACACCGGCTCGCATAAGATCAATAACGTTTTAGGTCAAGCACTTCTGACAAAACGTATGGGAAAAAAGCGCATTATCGCAGAGACTGGAGCTGGCCAACACGGAGTTGCTTCAGCGACAGCAGCAGCACTGATGGGACTTGATTGCGTTGTCTACATGGGCGAAGAAGATACAAAGCGTCAATCTCTTAACGTGGCGCGAATGAAATTGCTCGGCGCAGAAGTTGTTCCAGTGACAAGCGGATCTCGCACTCTCAAAGATGCAATCAATGAAGCGATGCGCGATTGGGTAACCAATGTAGAGACCACACATTACTTATTGGGCACTGTTGCAGGACCACACCCATTCCCAACGATGGTTCGCGATTTCCATCGCATTATTGGCGTAGAAGCCCGAGCTCAAGTTTTGGAATTAAC
>CAXNHI010000054.1:0-5767 GCA_964202195.1 Candidatus Planktophila sp.
CGCCACCGACAACAGTTTCATTTGTGACACCACCTGTATTAACAGATTTGGGACAACGCCCAGCCCCCAATAGCCCTGACGTTGTCGGGTTCTCACAACAACTTCGTTATCAAACTCAACAGCTTTTCTTGTGGTGGTTAGATGAAATGGTTACATCTCCCCACACCCTTCAAGAGAAGATGACGTGGTTTTGGCATGGCCACTGGGCAACTTCGATTGGAAAAGTCAATTACGCGCTGCCAATGCTTAATCAAAATGTGACGATGAGAAAGTATGCGCTTGGCAATTTTACAGAGTTTTCTAAGGCGATGTTCTCAGATGGTGCATTGCAAGTGTGGTTAGACGGCCAAGAGAACACAGTAAAAGCTCCTAATGAAAACTTATCAAGAGAGATGATGGAGTTATTTGTTCTCGGTGTAAACCGTTATACAGAAACAGATGTTAAAGAATTGGCGCGCGCATTCACTGGTTATCAAGTTCCAAGGTCAACTGGCGTTATTACCTATAACGCACGTCGGAGAGATACCTCTTCAGTGACAGTTTTAGGTAAGACAGGGGTAATGAGCCCTGAAGAAGTTATTGCACATTTGGTTGCACAAAATAACTCTGCCCTCTTTATTGCTGAGCGAATCTGGTATCGCTTTGTTTCATCACAAGAGCCGCTGCCACAAGATCATCCAATGATAAAAGCCTTCGCAGATCGTGATACTTACGCGTTAATGAAGTCACTGATCGAAAGCTCTGCCTTTTCGCAAGAACAGTATTCAATGGTGAAGTCACCTGTTGAATGGTTTATTGGACTCTGCCGAGCGTTGTCAATTACGCCCTCCAAGTTACCTTCGCCTACAAAACTTTACGGTTATCTAGAAAAGCTTTCGCAGATTCCGTTTTCTCCTCCCAACGTTGGCGGATGGCCAGTTGATCAAGCATGGTTGAGCTCAGCTAGTGCTCAATACCGGGTCTCTTTTGCCACATCCCTTATTGGGCAAGCAGATCTCAGTGAATTGACTGCTATCTCTTCTGTGCGACGTCCAGCATATTTGGCCGATCTCTTAGGTGTTGTTGAATGGAGTACCCGCACCTCATATGCAATGCGAGGTGTGCGCGATAATCCACAAAAACTTTTAATGACCGCCGTCTGTAGTCCCGAATATGTGGTGAGCTTATGATCGATTTACCTCGCGTACCTGGCCAAGAGTTGGGAATGTCTAAAGTTACTCGCAGACAGTTCCTTAAATATTCGGGTGTTGTAGCAGCAGCTGCGGCACCAATGCTCACTGTTGACCAAATAGCGGCAGCTGCCGTTGCTAGGCCACTGCCTCTTGGAACTCCGATCCTTGTTGTTGTCACGCTCTATGGTGGTAATGATGGTCTTAATACTGTTATTCCTTTTCAAGACTCTGCTTACTACAGCGCGCGCCCAGATTTAACATATAAGCCAGAGACTCTGCTTCCTCTCTCATCTGATCTTGCACTGAACGCTTCGATGACCGGAATTAAATCTCTATGGGATGCAAATAAAGTTGCAATCGTTCGTGGTGTTGGTTATCCAAAGCCTGATCGTTCACATTTTTCTTCAATGTCAATTTGGCAGACAGGTTCACCTGGCGCGCAGTTAAATACCGGATGGCTCGGACGTTGGCTTGATACGCAGACCATCGATCCGATGACTGCAATTAGTTTGGGTGGAGTATTACCTCCACTACTTGTCGGTGCAAAGCAGAGTGGATCAGCGCTTCCTCTCGGTGGTCTCGCGATTCCGCAAGGAGTTATTGGAACCGCTTGCCAGCGCTTATCGATGCCATCATCGGGTGATAATTCTTTAATGGCAGCTGCCGCAACATCAATGCGAAACCTCTTTAACGTCTCAGGAACTGTCCAACCTATCTTGGCAAAACCCGCACCTGTCGCTGAAGATTTGCCAACTATCTCTGGTGGAAATGCTGGGGGAGATACAAATCTTTCACAACAACTCAATGTTGTAGCAAAGCTCATTGCAGCAGGTTCACCAACGCGCGCATGGTCAGTCTCACTCGGTGGATTTGATACCCACGCCAATGAGGCAAATGCGCAAGCACTACTTCTTGGAACTGTCTCAAAAAGCATCACGACATTCTTAAGTCAGATGAAGGCATCGGGACGATCACAAGATATAACCGTTCTTGTTTACAGTGAATTTGGACGACGTGTAAAGGCAAATGGATCCGACGGAACCGATCACGGATCTTCTGGTCCTGTCTTTCTTATTGGTGATCGCGTCAACGGTGGTTTCTACGGAGATCAGCCTTCACTTTCAAAACTTATTGATGGAGATTTAGCGGTGACGACAGATTTTAGAGATGTCTATTCATCAGTTCTTGAGAAAGTATTAGGCGCACCTTCAGAGAAGATTCTCACCAATTGGAAGGGGCGAGTAACTGCTCTTAAAGGTTAATTATTTTCTTTGTAGATAATTACTTGTGATTTCTTACGTAGCTCCAGCGATTTTGGTGGGTTCTCTATCAAGAGTGCATCTACTTCAATGCGAAGTTTTGCAACTTCAAGAGCCATATTTGCCATCGCTGATTCCAGTTCGATAATTCTCTTGATGCCTGCGTGATTAATACCTTCACCGATTAATCTTTGAATCGTGCGTAGAGATGCGATATCGCGCAACGAATATCTACGATTGCGTCCAACTGTGCGAGAAGGTGAGACAAGTCCAATTCGATCATATTGGCGCAGGGTTTGCGGGTGTAACCCGGAAAGCTCGGCGGCAACTGAAATAACATAAAGGCCAGCAGCCTCATCAATCTCTTCGCGCTTATCTTCACTCATTGCGATGCCTTCGCTCTAAATTCCATCCGTACATCCTGGCTTGCAGTTGCATCGGCAAATTTCTTAAGTGCTTCGCTTGCTTCGACTTCGATCTTCTGCGGAACTTGTACATCAATCGTTGCAAGAAGATCTCCGGTTACTGAACCCTTCTTGATTCCGCGACCTTTAACGCGAAGTGTGCGGCCATTAGGTGTTCCAGGAGCAAGGCGCACAGTTACTTCGTCACCATCAAGAGTAGGAACTTTAATATCAGCGCCAAGTGTTGCTTCAACAAAAGTTACAGGAAGTGTTAAAAGAATATTCTCACCCTTACGAGAGAAAATTGGATGTGGCTTTACATGGAGCAAGATAAAGAGATCACCTGGCCCAGCTTCACCGGGAGCACCTTTTCCTTTAACGCGAATCTTTGCTCCATCGTTGACGCCTGCAGGTACGCGCGCAGTAATTGTCTGCGTTCTGCCGTCATCGCCGGGAATTTTTAGCCCTAGCGTTGTTCCAATAATTGCTTCTTTAAATTTAATTGTTGCTTCGGTTTGTAGATCTTGTCCTTTACGTGGACCGCGACGAATTCCGCCACCACTAAACAAATTGGCAAAGATGTCATTAGGGGATCCGCCACCGAAGAGATCGGCGAAATCTCCCCCACCTTGGCCACCCATGGGTGCGCGGAATCCACCGCGTTCAAAGAGTGAGCGCGCTTCCTCGTATTCAGCGCGCTTTTTAGAATCCGACAAGATGTCATAAGCCTCGGAGACTGCCTTGAACTTCTCTTCAAGTTCATCATCGCCTTTAGTTTTATCTGGGTGTAACTCACGCGCTAAAGAGCGGTACTTCTTCTTTATCTCTTCGCTTGAAGCTTTCTTATCGACACCAAGAATCGCGTAGAAGTCCTTCTCATAGAGATCTTTGGCAGCCATGAGTTATTCCGCGGACGGGATTTCTTCTGGATCAGTCACACCTACGCGAGCTGGACGAAGGATGCGCTCTTTAAATTTATATCCAGGTTGCAAAATTTTGGTTGCAGTAGATGTTGTGGCGTTAGGGGAGGTGTCATGAAGCAACGCCTCGTGAATTTGTGGATCGAAGAGATCACCTTCTTGGCCGTACTTGGTAAGTCCAATGCGATCAGTAGTTGCTTCGATTTGATCAGCAACCGCCTTGAAACCACCGGTCAATTCACCATGTGATTGTGCGCGCTCGATATCGTCAAGAACGGGAAGGAGTTCAATAAGTACAGAACTAATTGCAAGTTCATGAGCAAGGGAGCGATCGCGATCTACTCGCTTCTTGTAATTTGCATACTCTGCCTGAAGGCGCTGTAGGTCTGCAGTAAGTGCGCTCACTGGGTCAGTTTCCTGACCCGGCTCCGCAATACTTTCTTCGGTTGTTTTAGCAGCTTCAGTGACTTCAGTTGCAAGATCTTCTGACATTAGTTACTGGCCTCGTCTTCAATAACCTCTGCATCTTCGACACCATCTTCACCTGGGGCTTCTTGAGCCGCAGCACCTGCTGCTGCATACATCAACGCACCGAGTGCCTGTGAAAGAGTTGAAACCTTTTCGGTCTCTGACTTAATTGATTCGAAGTTAGCGCCTCCGAGTGATGTCTTAAGTTCGGCAAGAGCTGCCTCGACATCATTCTTCTTTTCTAACGCTTCGCCTTCTGTGAACTTGTCTGCGTTATCTGTGATGAATTTTTCAGTCTGATAGACAAGTGAGTCTCCAGTGTTACGGATCTCTGCCTCTTCCTTACGCTGTTTATCTTCTTCAGCGTGAGCTTCAGCATCTGCCATCATGCGCTCAACTTCATCTTTTGAAAGTGCAGAACCACCACTGATTGTGACGCTCTGCTCTTTTCCGGTTGCAAGATCTTTTGCAGAAACGTGAACGATTCCGTTTGCATCGATATCAAATGTCACCTCAACTTGTGGAACTCCACGTGGTGCAGGTGCGATACCGGCAAGTTCGAACATGCCAAGCTTCTTGTTGTAGGCAGCCATTTCGCGCTCACCCTGATAGACCTGAATCTGTACAGCAGGTTGGCTGTCATCGGCTGTTGTAAATATTTCACTGCGCTTTGTAGGGATCGTTGTGTTGCGCTCGATCATGCGCGTCATCACACCACCCTTAGTTTCGATACCAAGAGTTAACGGTGTGACATCGAGAAGAAGAATGTCTTTGACTTCACCTTTAAGAACACCGGCTTGAAGAGATGCGCCAACGGCAACAACTTCGTCAGGATTTACGCCCTTATTTGGCTCTTTCCCGCCTGTGAGATCGCGAACGAGATCTACAACTGCCGGCATACGAGTTGATCCACCAACGAGCACAACGCTCTTGATCGCAGAGATTGCGATTCCAGAATCTTTTAGTACTTGCTGGAAAGGCTTCTTGCAACGATCCAGCAAATCTGCAGTGAGTTGCTGGAACTGTGCGCGAGTAACTGTTTCGTCTAGGAAGAGTGGATTCTTCTCTGCATCAACTGTGATGTAAGGAAGATTGATAGCAGCTTGCTGCGAGGATGAAAGTTCGATCTTCGCCTTTTCTGCAGCTTCACGAATACGCTGCATCGCCATCTTATCTTTTGTGAGATCGATACCGTTTTTGGATCCAAATGTTTGTACTAGGTGATCAACGAGTGCTTGATCCCAATCGTCTCCACCTAAGTGGTTATCGCCTGCTGTTGCCTTTACTTCAACAACGCCATCTCCGATTTCAAGAAGTGAAACGTCAAAGGTTCCACCACCTAAGTCAAAGACAAGAATTGTTTGTTCTTGATCAGCCTTATCAAGACCGTAGGCAAGTGCTGCTGCAGTTGGCTCGTTAATAATACGAAGAACATTAAGTCCGGCGATTTCACCTGCTTCTTTTGTTGCTTGACGTTCTGCATCAGAGAAGTACGCAGGAACGGTAATGACAGCATCAGTAACAGTTTCGCCTAGGTATGCCTC
>CAXNHI010000055.1:0-5714 GCA_964202195.1 Candidatus Planktophila sp.
GGTACTAAATCGACACTTCTCTTGGCAAACCATTTTGCTCCATTTGTAATCAACCAATACAGCTCAAATTTTTTGGAGACATTAATCGACGTGGAGAGCTTCTTTGCCGAACGTCGCGGCAGTGCAAGCTTGCGACGCACAAGATCTGCAATTAATTGGTGGCCAATGGCAGATGGGTGCATCCGATCAACGTGCCACATACGACGCTCATGTGCGATTTTCGAATCCCATGTTGGAACAAGAACGACGTTCTCTCGCTCGGAAAGCTCAATATATATCTCATTAATGAGAGCCACTCTGGCTGAGAGGATTTTTCTCAGAGCAAGCGGTCCAGGTGCAGTGCTTATTGGATCGGGTAAGCCTAGGAGGATGATGACGGCATTATTCTCACTCAGTGTTTCAATGACGGTAATCAGAGAATTCTTAATCTCTTTGGGAGAGAAATCTCCTCTAAGAACATCATTTGTGCCAATACATACCAAGGCAAGGTCTGGCCTAAAAGCGTGTGCTGCATTTAATTGATGCTGAGTGATATGTCTTGCTCGAGCACCGTTCTTTGCAACATTGATGAAATTTCCTGCGGTGAGATCGTGTGCCAATCTTCCCGCCCAACCTGCACCCACGCTAGGAATGGCATCACCATGATCTCCGACACCAAAGACTGAGCTATCCCCCAACGCAATAATTCGCGGATTGCTAATGTGGCGCAATGCAAGTGCTGGATCTCGTTTTTCAATTTTCGGTGTTATCGATGGTTGCGTAATCACAGGCTCATCTCCAGTTCGTGTAGGGCGAGAAGTTGATGTGCAGAATTTGACCAAGAAAACTCCTCGGCACGACTGCGTGCAAGGAGACGGCGTTCGTCGAGATCCATGAGTGAGAAGTATTCGATTGCATCCACCCATAGCTTCGTATCTTTATGTAGTGCGGCACCACAGAGTGAAGTGATAATTTCACTGATCGCTGCCTCTTTGCGGCAGACTACCGGCGTACCTGATGCGAGAGACTCAAGTGCTGCTAAGCCAAAAGTCTCGATTGGACCTACTGCAAGAAAAACTTGAGCTTTAGCCATTAGCCTTGAGACAATCTCTTTATCGCTTACAAAGCCAAGAAGTATTACTGGAAGGATTTCTTGTACAACTGCTTCCTTCATTCGCTTTTCGTAAGGACCTGATCCTGCAATAACTAATGTGAGATCAGAACTTCTAGCCTTAAGTTCTCGGGCAATATCGAGTAGGTAGAGGGGATCTTTCTCCTTTGACAGACGCGTGCAAGCGAAAATGAATTTTTTAGGTACTTCTTGAAATGCTGCCATTGGTTTCTCTGATTGGCTTGGGTGAAAGAGCTGTAAATCGACGCCAAGTGGAATATTGACGAGTTGTGATTCATTGAGAACCATTCCAAGTTCAACAAATTCTTCTGAAGCAAATTTCGTTGTCGCTACAATTCGATCTACAGATGCGGCTGTATATTTATTCCAGAATCGCGCTAGCGCTTTTTTCCCAGGAAGAAACTTTCCGAATGCACTGATAACACCATCGACTCGTTCATGAGCGAAGAAAATTGTGGGAATAGATTGCCTGCGCGCCCAGCGGGAAACTCTCAGAAGAGTTGTGCGATCAGATATCTCTAAAACCTGCGCATCAAAATTCTTCACCAAGCGAATAACTTCACCGCTGTTGAGAATAATTCGATATCCGCCAGAAAATGGAATTATTGGAGACGAGACGGTTACCGTTGTTATATTTCCTGATCGTGAAGAACTTTCCTTTTTACCAGGGACTACGAGTAAGACTTCATGTCCTAACTCTTCGTATTCGTGACTAAGGGAATTCATCGCAGTTTTAAGTCCACCACTCTTTGGCCCATACATATTTGCAATATGTGCAATGCGCGTCATGATGCATGTCCTTGTTGCTGACCCTTACGAGTTTCAAGAACGTTTGTATAGAGAGCGAGAAGCTCAGAGCAGACGGCGCTCCACGTCCGAGTTTGGACTGTGGCGAATGCATTCCGCCCCATCTCTAAACGCATATCTTCGAAATTAACTAGGGTGAGAACTCGTTTACGAATATGAAAATCATCACCTGGTGTGTAGAAGAGTCCATTGTGACCCGGTGTGATCAGATCACGAGGCCCACCGATTTCAGGTGCAATAACAGGTAGCCCCGCCGCCATTGCTTCTTGGATAACTTGGCAGAAAGTTTCGTTTTCGCCAGTAGTAACGAGAAGGTCCATTGAAGCCATAGCTTTGCTTAAGGCTTCACCGCTCTGATGTCCCAGGAATATTGCACTCGGTAGAGCTTTCTCCAACATCGCTCTTGATGGTCCATCTCCCACGATTACCTGCACAACTTTCTTACCAGTAAGCTCGCCTATGTCACTGAGGTTTGCAAGTTTGTGCACCTGCTTCTCCGGTGCTAAACGGCCAACAAATCCGATCACGCATGTTTGCGAATCAGCGCCCCAACTCTTGCGAATAGTTTTAGATCTCCACTTTGGATGGAATTGTTTGAGATCTACACCTCGACCCCAACGATGAATATTTTCTATTCCTAGGGCTTTGAGATAGTTTTCAGAATCAGTTGATGGGGCAAGAGTGATTGTTGAGCCTGCATGGATCTTCTTGAGTCGTCTTTCAACAAGATTCTTTGCAGTAGTGAGTCGATAAAAGTTAATAAACCCAGAGACATCTGTCTGGAAGTTGGCTACGACGGGAATGTCGTACATGACTGCACACTTTCGAACCTGCTCGCCAAGGAGAAATGGTGAAGCAAGGTGAATAATGTCAGGTGAGAAATCGCGAATGAGATTCATTACGGTTCTAGTTGAGATACTTGGAATATCCACTTGTGCAAAGGAGTGAAGTGCCAGAGCGGGCACTCTCGTAATTTCAACTCCGTCAACTGAATCTGGCCCTACTCCGGGTGCAATAATTCGAACGGTGTGACCTTGATTGTGGAGATATCTCGCAGCATGCAGAACAGAGTTTGTGACTCCATTCGAGCGCGGCAGAAAAGATTCTGCAGATATCAAGATTCTCATGGTTACTTTATACGGGGTGGAAGTGCCCAAGCTATTAATCTTCCGATAATGGCAGTTGAACCTTTCGCCTAGTTTTTCGAAAAATCCTTAAGATTCCGTTCACCTAGCGTTAACTTGTGATGAGGCTCTTTGGCGAAGTTCTATGTCACCCTTTAATTCATGAGCGAGAGAGTCGAACGGGCAGCATTCTTCGATCTAGATAACACCCTCATCGATGGCTCATCTATTTATTACTTTGTCCGAGGACTCTCAAAGTCTGGAATTCTCCAGCGCCGCCAGATCGCACGCTTTGCCTTAGACAACTACCGTTTTCGCCGCTGCAAGGAAGAGAGCCTGACGGTGATGGGGTATGCCACGAAAAAGATTTTGGACTTTGCGCGAGGGAAATCTCAGCTCTTGATCTCAGAGTTATGTGAAGAAATTGTCCATGAATTTCTACCAAAGAAGATGTTTCCCGGCATGAAGCGGCGCGTTGAAGAACACCAAACAATTGGCCACGACACATGGATCGTCAGTGCTTCCCCCATCGAAATCGCATCCATTGTTGCCAACAAATTGAATATGACTGGCGCAGTTGCAACAACGGGTGAAGTTGTTCAGGGAAATTACTCTGGGAACCTTCCTGGAGGCACGATGCACGGAATCAATAAGGCTCACGCTGTGAGAGCGCTAGCAGCCACTCGAGATTACGATCTTCGGACTTCCTTCGCCTATAGCGATTCCATCAATGATCTTCCTTTATTGGTTTCAGTGGGAAATCCGTTTATTGTTAATCCCAACAAACATCTAGAGAATGTAGCGCTCAAGAACCGCTGGCCAATTCTCACACATTAGATTAGGAGACTTTGCTTGATAATTTGGTCTCATCGCGGACACCCTGGTCCTGAAAATACTTTAAAAGCTTTCGAAGCTGCCTGGGAAGATGGAATCACTCACTTTGAAACAGATATCCACGCGACGTTAGATGGTTACTTAGTTTTAGCTCATGACCCATCTATTGAACGACTCACAGAGATAGATCACGAAATTTCTTCGTTGACTTTTGAGCAATTGCAGGAATTCCCAATTCTTGGGCAACATCCATGGTGCACACTTGAAGAGCTCGTTATTCGGTTTCCCGATGCTCATATTTCTATCGATATCAAATCTGATAACACGCTGGATCCATTTATCGAATGGATGCACGGTCGACATGCAGAAAACTTTGTTGTGGGCTCATTTTCATCGAAGAGAGTCCAAAGTTTTCGCCAGGCCCACCCGACCGTGAGAACTGCTCTCACTCCTCTTGAAACCCTCGCTCTTGTATTTGGCCTTGATCGCTTTATCAAGTGGGAAGAATCCAAAAAACTCTATGCGATGGTTCCTATGAAATTTAAAGGAATTCCCATCTGTACTCTGGGTTTCATCAGACGCTGCCGTTCCAGAGATATCGCCATCTTTGTATGGACGATAAATGATGCAGAGGCTGCTCGTAAGCTCATTGAATTGGGCGTTCACGGAGTGGTCACAGATACCTATCCCGAACTTCGTTAGCCCCAAATCATGCAAGGCTAACTCTTGATAAATCCATTTTTGATTAGATAGTCGGCAGAATCTCGCAAAATAACTTCGGCAGGAATGAAGCTCATACCCATCAAGCGCTTGGCTTTTGCGTTACTAATTGCCATTGGTTTACCAAGTTGCGGCAAAATTGTTTTAATTGTGCCGTCAAAGATCGCAAGGAATTTAATCAAAGGCGTAGGTGCCTGAGCAGTCTTGACTTTACTCTTTGGATAGATCGACTTGAGGTATTTAGCAATTTCAACGAATGACTTAGTCTCAGATGAAGAAAGGATTCTCTCGCCCTTAGTCTCATTATTCTTAATCGCGTCAACGTGCATTTTGGCAACATCTCTCACATCGACAATTGCAAATTTCAGATCAGGAAGCATCGGATCGCTGCCCTTGAGAATTCGCTCCACAAGCGAAATCGATGATCCAAAATTCTTATCAAGTGGTGCGCCAAGAACAAGTACTGGGTTGATTGTCGTGAGTGCGATCTCTGGCGCATCACTCTTGATGAAATCCCAAGCCGCTTTCTCTGCCAAAGTCTTGGATTTTGTATATGCCCCACTTCCAACGGGATGCGTGACATCTGTCCACATTGTTTCATCATACTCAGCTGCGCCGGCTGGTAATTCACGTCCATAAATTGCAGCCATGGATGAAGTCAAGATCACGCGCTTTACGCCAGAAATCTTGGCGGCCTTTAGAGCGCGAAGTGTTCCCTCTACTGCTGGGCGAATGAGTTCATTCTCATCTTTAGGTGAGGAAAGTGGAAACGGAGATGCGGTATGCATCAGAACATCGATGCCGTGAAGGGCTGCATCCCAACCAGAGTCTTTCTCTAGGTTGAGTTCAACGAAAGTTAAACGAGAATCTAGATTCGATGAATCTAGTAGATGAGGCAAGACTGCATCCCGAACTCCTGCCGACTTTGCCAGATTTCGCACTGAGGCTCGAACCGTGTATCCCTGATTGAGTAACTGCAGGGTGACGTGCTTACCAATATATCCACTTGCACCTGTAATGAGGACGTTTTTCATGGTTCGAATTATTGCATAAGGCTCTACCCACTACCCGTATGACAACTTTTGAAATATGGTTCGGGGGTGAATAAGACCGTAGAT
>CAXNHI010000056.1:0-5615 GCA_964202195.1 Candidatus Planktophila sp.
ACTTCCACGAATAGCACTTGCCATCTTAAGTTATCCCTTCAATACGAGTGAGAGTGCGACAACTCCTGCAAACCAGAGACCGCCAACAACGATAGTGATGCGATCAAGGTTACGTTCCACAACTGATGAGCCGCCGTAGTTAGAGGAGACACCGCCGCCAAAGAGATCTGAAAGTCCTGCGCCTTTTCCTTTGTGGAGAAGAACGAGAAGGATCATCACAACGCTAGTGATGATCAGAAAGATCGATAGTCCAAGGGCCATGGCCGTACTCCTTACTTCGTAGAGGGGAAGGATACTAGATCGCAGAGGCTAATCCCCCACATCCACCGGCCTTCGCCGACGGAATTACTGCTGCTCTTGTGCGTAGAACTTAGCGATCTTTGCCAGTTCTTCTGGATCTAGGCTAGCTCCGCCAATAAGTGCGCCATCAACATCTGGCTGCTTCATGATCTCAACGATGTTGGATGACTTCACAGATCCGCCGTAGAGAACGCGCATTGCAGCAGCAATTTCTGGCGAACCGATGACGCCGATCTCTTCGCGAATTGAAGCACATACTTCTTGTGCATCTTCAGGCGTAGCGGTCTTACCTGTGCCGATTGCCCAGACAGGTTCGTAAGCAATAACAATCTTCTTCATTTCAGGCTTTGTAAATCCTTCTAACCCAGCGCGAATCTGACGGATCACATGCGAAACATGAGTGCCTGATTCACGAATAGAGAGTTCTTCACCAACACAGAAAATTGGAATTAACTCATTGGCAAGTGCTGCCTTAATCTTTCTATTTACGAGTGCGTCATCTTCTTTATGGATTGCACGTCGTTCAGAGTGGCCAATAACGACAAAGGTACATCCCAATTTCTTAAGCATCGAACCTGAGATATCACCGGTGAAAGCACCGCCGGCATCGGGTGAGAGATCTTGTGCGCCATATTGCAGACGAAGACGGTCTCCATCTACCAAAGTCTGAATAGAACGAATATCGGTGAAGGGAGGAATGATTGCGATATCCACCTCGTCGTAATCTTTATCCGATAACGAATAGACGAGCTTCTGTGCAACAGCAATTGCCTCGAGATGATTGAGATTCATCTTCCAATTGCCTGCCATAAGTGGCTTACGCATTTTCTTCTCCTTCTATTGTTATCTATTTAGAGTAATCTTTTGGCGAAGCTTAGAGATCTAGTGCGAATAAACCAGGTAGCTCTTTGCCTTCAAGATACTCAAGAGAAGCTCCGCCACCTGTCGAAATATATCCGAAATCGCTATCGGCAAAGCCAAGGGCACGAACGGCAGCAGCGGAGTCACCTCCACCAACTACTGAAATCCCCGAAACTTCTGAGAGAGCTTGAGCAACTACACGCGTTCCATGAGCAAAATTTGGGAATTCAAAGACGCCCATAGGACCGTTCCAGAATACTGTCTTGCACTCTGCAATTGCAGATGCAAATAGCGTCGCTGAATCAGGGCCGATATCCAGACCCATCTGGTCTGCTGGAATTGCATCAGAAGCGACTGTTGTAGCTGCTGAGTCAATCTTAAACTCAGGAGCGACCACAATGTCCGTTGGCAGAATAAGCTGAACACCGGAAGCTGCAGCTGTTTCGATCAATCCTTTTACCGTCGGTATCAAATCAGTTTCGACGAGTGATTTACCGATCTCTTTGCCTTGTGCCGCCAGGAAGGTAAATACCATTCCCCCACCAATTGCCATCACATCTACTTTGTTAAGAAGATTTGAAATGACGCCGATCTTGTCAGAGACCTTTGCTCCACCGAGAACGACGCCGTAAGGGCGAGCAGGATTAACGGTGAGTTTCTTCAATACCTCTACCTCTGCACCAACAAGTGTTCCCGCTGCGTGAGGAAGAAGTTTAGGGAGGTCATAGACCGATGCATGTTTACGATGCACCGCGCCAAAACCATCGCCCACATAGAGATCGGCAAGCTTTGCTAACTCTTGAGCAAACGCTTCACGCTCTGCTTCATCCTTTGATGTTTCGGCAGAGCTATAACGAATATTTTCCAAGAGAAGGATCTCCCCCGGCTTGAGTGCGCGAGCAGATTCGGTTACTTCTGTTCCAAAAAGAGCTCCAACGAAGTGAACCGGTGAACCCAGAAGCTCTGCCAATCGCTTGGCCACAGGTGCTAGTGAGAGTTCTGGTTTTGCTTCACCTTTTGGTCGGCCCAAGTGGGCTGCAATCACAATGCTTGCACCCGCCGAAAGCAGAAACTTGATGGTCGGCAATGACGCTTTGATTCGTCCATCATCTGTAATGACTCCATCTTTCAATGGAACATTGAGATCACAGCGAAGAAAGACGCGCTTGCCGGCCACATCAAGTTCATGCAACAGCATTAGAGAGATTTACCTACAAGTCCGACAAGGTCGACGAGGCGGTTTGAATAACCCCATTCATTGTCATACCAACCAACAATCTTTACTTGATTACCAATCACCTTTGTAAGTCCGGAATCGAAGATACAAGATGATGGATCAGTGACGATATCTGACGAGACGATGGGATCTTCTGTGTAAGAAAGGTATCCCTTGAGTGAACCATTTGCTGCCGCCTTCATCGCTGCGTTGATCTCTGCAGCGGTAGCTTCCTTGGCAAGTTCAACAGTGAGATCTGTTGCAGATCCTGTTGGGACTGGAACGCGCATCGCATATCCATCGAGCTTTCCCTTAAGTTCAGGAAGAACCAGCGAAATCGCCTTAGCTGCGCCAGTTGATGTTGGAATCATATTTGTTGCAGCTGCGCGTGCACGGCGAAGATCCTTATGTGGGAAGTCAAGGATTACCTGGTCATTTGTATATGCGTGAATGGTTGTCATTAAACCCTTAACAATCCCCCAGTTATCCTGAAGAACCTTCGCCATAGGAGCAAGGCAGTTGGTGGTGCATGAAGCATTCGAAATAACGTGATGGTTAGCTGGATCGTACTTCTCATGGTTAACACCCATGACGATAGTGATGTCTTCATCACTTGCAGGTGCGGAAATGATGACCTTCTTAGCGCCAGATGTGATGTGCTTCTTAGCATCGGCTGCCTTAGTGAAGTGTCCGGTTGATTCGATGACAATATCGGCACCGGCAGCTCCCCATGGAAGGTTAGCTGGATCGCGGTCTGCGAAAACTTTCATCGTCTTGCCACCAACAGTAAGGGTGTCATCTGTGTGAGTAACTTCAAGACCTAGACGACCCAAGATTGAGTCGTACTTCAGGAGATGAGCAAGAGTTGCGTTATCGGTCAGATCGTTGATTGCAACGATATTGATATTTGGGTTAGTCAGAGCTGCGCGAAAGAAGTTGCGGCCAATACGTCCAAAACCATTGATTCCAACATTAATCATGAGTAAACCTTTTTCTAGAGTAACAAAGGGAGTAAGCACACTATCTGCCACAGCACTGGGGACTGGGTAAACCTTATCAGGGGCTCACCCAATTCTTTCCGTTACTCAAAGGTACTGCGCATCACAGAGTTTAACTACGCGTGAATATTGTATTTCCTACAGGATTTTTATTGCTGGTTTCTCATTCACTGAGCAGATCTGGGGAAAGGCCAGCTTCTGTATCTGGAATTCCCAATTCTCCTGCGCGCTTATCTGCCATCGCCAGCAATCGACGAATGCGTCCGGCAATTGCATCCTTTGTCATAGGTGGAGTTGCAAGTGAACCCAGCTCTTCCAAACTCGCTTGGCCATGACTAATACGAAGTTCGCCCGCCTCTTTCAAATGATCAGGAATTTCATCACCAAGTATTTCCATTGCGCGCTGGACGCGAGCAGCAGCAGCAACTGCTGCGCGTGCTGAACGACGAAGATTTGCATCATCAAAGTTTGCGAGACGATTGGCGGTAGCTCGAACTTCTCGTCGCATACGGCGCTCTTCCCAAGCAAGAACACTTTCGTGTGCACCAAGGCGAGTGAGTAGAACTCCGATCGCATCTCCATCGCGGATGACTACGCGATCTACTCCGCGGACTTCACGAGCCTTAGCGGCAATGCCTAAGCGACGCGCTGCACCGACGAGAGCAAGAGCTGCCTCTGGACCAGGGCAGGTAATTTCAAGAGAAGAAGAACGTCCCGGTTCAGTGAGTGAACCATGAGCAATAAATGCACCACGCCATGCCGCTTCAGCATCACAAATATTTGCCGAAACAACCTGTGGCGGTAAACCTCGAATAGGGCGACCATTTCCATCAATGAGACCAGTCTGTCGAGCTAGCGCATCGCCTGATTCAATGACGCGAACAACGTATCGAGAACCCTTGCGCAGACCGCTCGAAGAGAGAACGGCGAGATCGCTATCGTGGCCGTAGATATCTGCAATATCTTTTTTGAGTCTTCTAGCGCTCTGAGATGTATCAAGTTCAACTTCAATCACAACCTTTCCAGATGCGATATGAAGCCCGCCCGCAAAGCGCAGAAGAGATGAGACCTCAGCCTTGCGACAGCATGGACGGGTTACCGAGAGACGACTCAACTCATCTTTTACTGCTGCAGTCATTGCCATGGTGCTATCCAACCAAAGTTTTCTCCGCAATGTGTGCGAAAAGAGAGGTCAATTTTTTCGTATCGTGGTGATTGCCGCTTCTATCGAGGCGAAGATCCTGGACAATCAACTCTCCACCTTGGGTTGAAACTTTATCCCTCAGGAGTTTTCCCGCCTCCGGGTCAAGAACTATCGAAGAATCTGCAACAACGAAATCAAATGAGAGCTGTGGTGCTAATTTCTGTATTGCTGCAATGTGATCAAGCGCGCTACGACCTGAAAATTCGCCACTATCTGAATCATCAAGATTGAGAAGAAGTATTTTCTTCGCTGTTGATTTTTTGAGAGCCTCTATTTGCTCCGGTACAAGTAAATGAGGAAGAACGCTAGAGATCCACGATCCTGGCCCCATCGTGATCCAATCGGCATCTGCAATAGCCGCTAACGCCTCAGGTCTAGCCTTCGGATTGTGTGGAATTAACTGCAAAGAATCAAAACGTCCAGGAGCTGTGGCAACTTCTTTCTGTCCTCGAACCGTTCTCTTCTCACCTTCATCAAAGAAAGTAGCTTCGATATCTAGTGGTTCACCAGCCATTGGAAGAACGCGCCCAACAACTTTAAGTAGCGCGCCAACACGATCTAGCCCTTCTACAGGATCTTCATCACGATCCCATAGCGCAGCTAAAAGAAGATTGCCTACCGCGTGACCATCGAGTGATCCCTCACTTGTAAATCGATACTGCATGATCTCTGCCCAGCTTCTCCCCCATTCGTCATCAGAACAGAGAGCAGCTAGCGCCATTCTTAGATCACCTGGAGGAAATATTGGAAATTCTTCTCTCAATCTGCCACTTGAACCACCGTTATCAGCAACGGTAACAATCGCTGTAATGTGTGAAGTCAACGCCCTAAGAGAAGTTAATGTGGCGAAGAGTCCATGCCCTCCGCCGAGTGCAACAACGCGTGGAGATGACATCGATTACTCGCGACCAACGTCTCTATGCGTGGCGTGGGCAGAGATCTCAACAGTCGATGAGTGTTCGTTGAGCTGACGAGCGATCTCACGTGCAACCGAAACGCTGCGGTGCTTACCGCCAGTACAACCGACTGCGATAGT